>CAZFUH010000039.1:0-8712 GCA_964522235.1 uncultured Rhodanobacteraceae bacterium | reverse complement strand
CCCGACCGTGCAATGTCGACGCCCTGCTCGGCACGCCGATTGCGCACCTGATAGCCAGCGCCGGCGGCTATACGGCCGCCGCGCAACGGCTGTTGCTGGGCGGTCCGATGATGGGCCAGGCCTTGGCGCACGACGATGTGCCGATCGGCAAATCCGGCAACTGTGTACTGGTGCTGGCGGCGGCCGATCTGCGACCGGCGGGACCGGAGCTGCCGTGCATCCGTTGTGGTGAATGCGCACGCGTCTGCCCGGCGATCCTGCTGCCGCAGCAGCTGCATTTCCATATCCAGGCCCGACAGTGGCCGGCGGTTCGCGACCTGGGCCTGGTCGATTGCATCGAGTGCGGGTTGTGCGCCTTCGTCTGCCCGAGCCGGATTCCGTTGGTTGAATCATTTCGACACGGAAAGGGGGAACTTGCCTGGCAGGCGCGCGAGCAGACTCGTGCCGAGCAATCGCGTCGGCGCCACGAGGCGCGGCAACAGCGCCTGCAACGCGCCGCCGAGGAACGCGCCGAGCGCTTGCGTGCACGTGAGGCCACGCTGGCAAAGCCGGCAGCCGGCGACGACACGTCGATCGTTGCGGCCGCGATTGCCCGGGCGCGTGGGCACACCGGCACGACGTCGGCGCGCGACGAGGCGCCCGACTGATGCGCAAGTTCGAGACCGCGCCGGCCCCGCATCTGCCGCCGCGCACCAGCGTGCAGCGGGTGATGTTGCTGGTCCTGGTCGCCCTGCTGCCCGGCACCTTGGCGCAGACCTGGTTCTTTGGTGTCGGTGTCCTGGTGCAGATCGGAATCGCTGCCGGTTTCGCGCTCGCGATCGAGGCCGCGATGCTGTACCTGCGCGGCCAGCCGCTGCGGCCGTTTCTCAGCGACGGCAGCGCCCTGGTTACCGCCTGGCTGTTCGCGCTGTGCATTCCACCGTTGACGCCGTGGTGGGTCGCGCTGATTGCGATGCTGGCCGCGATCGTCTGCGCCAAGCATCTGTATGGCGGACTCGGCCACAACTTGTTCAATCCGGCCATGGTCGGCTACGCCGTCGCCCTGATCTGCTTTCCGGTCGAGCTGTCGCGTTGGCTGCCGGTCGCCGGTGGCGATCCGGTCATGCTTGGCTGGGGCCAGACCCTGGGCGCGATCTTTGCCGGAACCACACCATCGGCCGGCTGGGACGCGGTCACCGGCGCCACCGCGCTCGAGGTCGTTCGGGAACTGACCCGACACGGCCAGACCCTGGCCGAGCTGCGCGATGACGCCGTGTTCGGCGCGATCGGTGGCCGTGGCTGGGAGTGGGTTGCGCTGTTCCACCTGCTCGGCGGCGTCGCCTTGTGCGTCTTGCGTGTCGCCGACTGGCGTACGCCGCTGGCCGTGCTGACAACGGTGTTCGTGGTCACCCTGCCGTTCTGGCTGTTCGATCCGGACTTGCATCCGTCGCCGTTGCAGCACATCGCCTATGGCGGGCTGATCCTGGCCGCCTTCTTCATTGCCACCGACCCGGTGTCCGGCTGCACGACGCCGCGCGGACGCTGGTTGTTCGGCGCCGGCGTCGCGATCCTGGTCCTGGCGATCCGGCGCTGGGGCGCCTATCCGGACGGCATCGCATTCGCGATCGTGCTGATGAACGCGGCAGCGCCGCTGATCGACCGCCTGACCCCGCCACGGATCTTCGGCCGATGAACGCCGCTTCGAACCCGGGTCCGCTTCGCTCCGCTGCCCTGCTTGCCCTGGCCGGCCTGATCGCGACCGCGATGCTCGCCGGCATTCACCTGGCCACGCGCGAGCGCATTGCCGAACAGGCGCGCGAACGGGCCTTGCAACGACTGGCCGCCGTACTGTCGCCGGAGCACTACGACAACGACCCGTTGAACGATATCGTCCAGGTCAGCGACCCGCGCCTCGGCCCCGGCGCGCAGACCGTGTATCGCGGTCGTCGCCACGGCCAGGCCAGCGCGATCGCCCTGACCGCGACCGCCCCCGATGGCTATGCCGGCCCGATCGAACTGTTGATCGGCATCGATCACGATGGCCGGGTGCTCGGCGTGCGCGTGCTTGCGCATCAGGAAACGCCCGGCCTCGGCGACCCGATCGAGATCCGGCGCAGCGACTGGATCCTGGGCTTTGTTGGCCGCAGCCTGGACGATCCACCGCCAGCTCGCTGGACCGTGCGCCGCGACGGCGGCGACTTCGACCAGTTCACCGGCGCCACGATCACGCCGCGTGCGGTGACCCACGCCGTGCGCCGCGCCCTGGACTTCCATGCCGCCGAACGGTATCGCCTCTACGCGAACAACGAGTAGCGACAGGTCGCTCAGGTTGCAACTGCGTCGCCGTCGCACACAACCCTCTCTCGCTTTCCCGATCACCTTGGCTACACTGGCCGCATGGAGATCGCCACGCCCGCGCAGATCAGCCGCAGTGCATTGTGGGACAGCAACCCTGCCCTGGTGCAGCTGCTCGGCCTGTGTCCGCTGCTCGCGGTCAGCACCAGTGCCGTCAATGCTCTGGGTCTGGGCATCGCGACCGTACTGGTGCTGACCGCGAGCAGCAGCGCCGTGTCGGCTCTGCGACCGATCAGCCGACCGGAGATCCGGCTGCCGCTGTTCGTGCTGGTGATCGCGTCGGCGGTCACCAGCGTCGATCTGGTCATGCGTGCCTGGCTGCCGGGTCTGCACGAGGCGATCGGCCTGTTCATTCCGCTGATCGTCACCAACTGCCTGATCCTCGGTCGCGCCGAGGCGTTCGCCGCGCGCCAGCGCGTGCATCTGGCTGCCTTTGACGGCCTGATGATGGGTATCGGTTTCGCCACGATCCTGCTGATCATCGGCGCACTGCGCGAACTGATCGGCCATGGCACCGTGCTCGCCGATCTGCACTTGCTGTTCGGGGCCGGTGCCGAGCGCCTGCGCATCGATGTCTTGCCCGGGCAGCGCGGACTGTTGATCGCCCTGCTTCCCACCGGTGCGTTCTTCGTCTTCGCCGGCCTGATTGCCGCGCGCAACGCCCTGATGCAGCGCGCCGCCGTCCGCACAGCGAGCCCGTCGCGCGCATGAAGGTGGCCGAGCGCGAGGAGTTCTTTCGCCGTCTGGCTGAACTCGATCCCGAACCGAAGACCGAACTGAACTACGAAACGCCGTTCGAACTGCTGGTGGCGGTGATCCTGTCGGCCCAGGCCACCGACGTCGGCGTCAACAAGGCGACCCGGCGCCTGTTCCCGATCGCGAACACGCCGCAGGCGATTCTGGCGCTGGGCGAGGACGGCCTGAAATCCTATATCGCCAGCATCGGGCTGTACCACGCCAAGGCTCGCAACATTCTCGCCACCTGCCGTCTGCTGCTGGAGCAGCATGGCGGCGAGGTACCACACGATCGGGCCGCCCTCGAAGCCCTGCCCGGTGTTGGTCGCAAGACCGCCAATGTCGTGCTCAATGTCGCGTTCGGCGAACCGACAATCGCGGTCGACACGCACATCTTCCGGGTCGGCAACCGGACTCGCCTGGCACCAGGCAAGACACCGCTGGCCGTCGAACAGAAGCTGCTCAAGGTCGTGCCGCCGGCGTATCGACAACATGCCCATCACTGGCTGATCCTGCACGGCCGCTATGTCTGTCAGGCCCGCAAGCCGCGTTGCTGGCTGTGTCCGGTGGCCGACCTTTGCGGCTATCCGCAGCGCTTGCGACCGGCACCGGACACCGCCATTGGCTAGCACGCGCGGCAGAAGCCATCCCTTGATGCGCAGCCGTGAGCGCACATCGGCTATCGGCCCAGTGGGTCGGTGGCCGGGTCCGGCCTGGCCGCACGAATCAGCGCCAGCGCCCGTTCCAGCACCTGTCCGTCCACGTCGCCGAGCAGCGGAGTTTCGATCGCGATGTCGGGAATCACGCCGCGCGCCTGATCGTCGCCGCTCGGACGCAGGATGCGCGCCTTCGGGAAGCCGACCGTGATGCCGGTGCGCGGCAGCTGAAACTGTTCCATCGCACCGTAGGTGCTGGCGAGGTCGGAAGTCTCTTCGCCGAGCACGCGACCGAAGCCATAATCCTGGAGAACCGCCGCGACCAGCACGGTGTTCGAATACGAGTGCCGATTGATCAGTGCATGGACGCGGCCGCGAAAACGCGCGCCGTCGCGCGGTGCAACCGTCGGAATCGGATAGCGCACGCGGCTGCCAGGCGCCTGGCCGGCATACAGCGCCGCCAGCGCTGACGAAGTGCCGCCGGAATCGGCAGGAAGCGCATCCAGCCGTGCCTGGTTCGACGCCACCGCCGCTTCACTGACGCGGATGTCGAAGTGTTCGCTGAAACGGAACGGTCGATCGGCGAACCAGGCCACGAGCAGGTCACTGAACGAATTGTCGCCACCGGGATTGTTGCGCAGGTCGATCAGCAGGTCATCGGCGCCTGCGGCGATAAAGCCAGTAAAGGCCTCGTCGATGAAGGCGCGGAACGCGGCACGATCCCAGATATTTTCGGCGTCCGGCCGGTTGTCGTAGAACGGGCCGGGACGCAGGTAGGCAATGCCGCCGTCGAGCATTCGCGCCTCGCGCGTGCTCAGGTCCGGCCCGGCCGGCGCCGGACGCGCGGCCGTAGCAGCCTCGAACTCCTCGCGGCTGCGTGCCGGCAGACGCAGGGACAGGTGCCGGCCATCCGCCTTGACCAGCTCGATGTCGTAACCATCGACCTCGCCGTGATGCAGCCAAGCCAGCAGCGGTAGCGTGTGCTCCATCTGGGCATAGGCCATGTAGTCGTTGTCGGCCGAGACCAGCTCCCGCATCGGTTGCAACCAGGCCAGTACCGGTGCGCCGTCGACCGAGACGATCTCGTCGCCCACCGCGAGCGTGCTCAAACCGCTGTAGTCGTCGGCAACATAGACCCGGTCCGAGCGTACACGCACGAATACAGGCAGGGCCTTGCCGCCGCCGCGGCGAAACGCTTCCCAGCGTTCCTGCGGTAGATCAATGCGAGCGTGGGCAACACGACCATAGGCGACAAAGCGTTGGAAGCGCAGGCGCAGCTCGTGCAACGACAGTGGCTCGTTGAGTTCGGCGCGCATGCGCTCGAACTGGGCATCGTAGTCGGCACGGTCGCGGCGCACGTACAGGTCGTAATGTGCGTTCTGCAGTTCTGAGTAGAGACTCGCGAAGTCGGCCTGCTGGTCGGCGACCGGCACCCGATCAGGTTCGGACGGTTCGATGACTGGTTCGGATCGGACATTGGCAGTCTCGGACACCCTGGGCGTCTCGGGCGCGACGCAGGCGGACAGTGCAGCCAGCAGCGGCGGCAGCAGGCACAATAGGGTGAGTCGAAGCATGGCGATCATGAGGCATCCTGGCTGGAAAGTTCGCGCCGGCACGGCGTGCCGGCTTGCGCGACGATTGCAGTAGACACGATGCTATCCGGCCATGACCGAAACCTCCTGCTTAGCTGATCGTTTTCTCGCCGGCCTTCGAGCCCCATGAATTCAGACACTTGGCCCGATACGCTGCGCGTCGGCGACTGGCAGGTCCGGCGCGCGACCGGCGAGCTTGCCGGCCCCGACGGCAGCCGACGGCTGGAACCGAAGGTCATGGACTTGCTGTTCGTGCTCGCGACCCGACCCGGTCAGGTGCTGTCGCGAGAACAACTGCTCGCCGAATTGTGGCCGGGACAGATCGTCGGCGACGACAGCCTGGCGCGCACGGTATCCAAGCTGCGCCAGGCGCTGGATGACGACGCACGGGCGCCGCGTTATGTCGAGACGATTGCCAAGCGCGGCTACCGGCTGGTCGCGCCGGTGAGCCCGCTGGTCACGGTGGCTGCGGCCAGCGCCGCACCAGTACGACCTCGTCGTCTGCCGGTATCGGTTGCGCTGGGAATCGCTGTGCTCGTGGTCGCGGCCGCCCTCGCCTGGACGATGCTGCGCGCTCCGGCACCGGCGCCGCGACCGCTGACACCGCAAATCATCGCGGACCCCCGCGACATCCTGCTGGCGCGTGCCGACGACGCCTATTTTCAATACGTGCGCGCCGACAACGAAGCCGCGATCGAGCTGTATCAGCGTGTACTCGGACTGTATCCGGACGACGCCTCGGCAATGGCCGGCCTCGCCAACGCCCTGGTACAGCGGGTCATGCGCTGGCCCGAGCTGCCGGGGCCAGGCGCGATCGAGTTCCGCCGCCTCGGTGAGGCCCTCGCACACGGCCATCTGGCCCGGGAACCCGCACGCAGCCAACTGCAGCGCGCCCGCCACCTGGCCGAGCGCGCGATCGAACAGGCGCCAGAGGCGGCAGCGACGCACAAGGCGCTGGGTCTGGTTGCCAGCGCCGAAGGGCGATTCGACGCAGCACTCGCCGCATACCGGCATGCGCTGGAGCTGGACCCCGATGCCTGGGGGCCGATGATCAACATTGGTGACGTGCTTGGCATTCTCGGCCGCGACGACGAGGCGCTGCCATGGTTCGAACGCGCGTACGAGGCGATGGCGCGTGTCTATGAGCGCAACCCGGCCCAGGTGCGGCCCTGGCATACCGAGCTCGGCGTACTGGTCGCCGGCCGTCACCGCGAGCGCAATGACCTGACTGCCGCCGAAGCCTGGTACCGACGCGTGCTGGCGCTGTCGCCGCTGCATGCCGAGGCCAGCCACGGCCTCGCCGCCGTGTTGCGCCAGGGCGGCGACGTTGCTGCCGCGCAGCGGTTGTGCCAGGAGCTCGTTCAGCGGCTCGGACCGGATGCCGGTTGCGACTGAACGTTCCGGCATGCCATCAGCGAACCCGGCTTGGACTCGCCCGATCTGAATGGTGGCAAGCCCTGGGATGGCGTCGCTGCGGAGAATCGCGATATCGGCCCGAAGCATGGCGTACGATTGCACGACCCGCTTTGATATTGCGGTGCAGCAGCAAATGCTGGCAATTCGGTGATGCCGCATTCACATGATCGGCAATAATCTAGGCCGATCGCGCGTCCCGTGAGTGCGGGTTGCTGCGGTCGTAGGGCCATGCGCCCGCTCGCTGATTCGATTCTAGATCTCAAGGAGACTCCAATGTCCAACAAGCTGGTCAAACCCGTTTCAGTCGCTGTCGGCCTCGCTCTTGCCGGTTCCGCCGCCGTGGTCAGCGCGGACAACCTGTTCGCTTTGAACGATCTGCGCGCCGGTTACGCCCTCGTCGGTGAAGAGGGCAAGTGCGGCGAAGGCAAGTGCGGCGAGGGTCGCTGCGGCATGGAACACCTGGATACCGACGGCGATGGTCGCATCTCGGCCGCCGAATGGCAGGCCGCCGACAAGCCGGCAGACAAGTGGGCGCAACTCGATGCCGATGGCGATGGCTTCGTCACTGCCGAGGAGTGGCAGGCGTACAAGGATGCCGAAGGCAAATGCGGCGAAGGCAAGTGCGGTGAGGGCAAGTGTGGCGAAGGCAAGTGCGGCGGCCTGGCCTGAACCGGCTGCCCGCTTCGGATTGATCGCGTGAATCCGCAGCCGCCATCCGGTGCTGGATTGGGACTCAGGCGGGCCCTGTTGGGTCCGCTTGAGTGTCATGGCAGCCACGGCATCGACTTCATGGAAGTCGCGCCAGAGAACTGGATCGGTGTTGGCGGTGCCCTGGGCAAGCGCCTGCGAGCGCTCACCGAACGCCTGCCGTTCTGCTGCCACGGCCTGTCGCTTTCGCTCGGCGGACCCGAACCGTTGGACGAAACCCTGCTGCGGCGGATTCGCCGCTTTCTTGAACAGCACCAGGTGCGCCTGTACTCCGAGCACCTGAGCTATTGCAGCGACGATGGCCATCTATACGACCTGATGCCGATCCCGTTCACCGACGACGCCGTAGGTCATGTCGTCAGGCGCATCGAACGCGCCCAGGAGCTGCTCGGTCGTCGCATCGCGGTCGAGAACGTTTCGTTCTACACCCCCCTGGCTGCGCAGATGAGCGAACTGGAGTTCGTTCTTGCCGTGGTCGAACAAGCCGATTGCGATCTGCTGCTCGACGTCAACAACGTCTATGTCAACAGCGTCAACCACCGCTATGACCCGCACGCCTACATCGACGCGCTGCCCAGCGAGCGCATCGCCTATATCCACGTAGCCGGCCACTACCGCGAAGCCGAGGATCTGGTCGTCGACACCCACGGTGCCGCGGTCATCGATCCGGTCTGGCGCTTGCTGGCGCATGCCTATGCCCGTCACGGTCTGCGCCCGACCTTGCTCGAGCGAGATTTCAATTTCCCGCCGCTGTCGGAACTGGTCGCAGAACTCGATGCGATTCGCGGCCTGCAGGCCGAACTCGATTTGACCGGCGAAGTCGGAACCGTGCCCTCCCGATCCACCGGAACCAGCGATGCCAGCCGACATGGCTGAGAGCTTTCTTGCGCTGCAGCGCCGGTTCGCCGCCCATCTGCGTGACCCCGATGCGGTTCCTGCTCCGGCCGGGCTGGAGGACCGCCGGGTCGGGATCTATCGCGAGCTGTTCTTCAACAATGTCGTGCAGTTGCTGGCTGGCGGTTTTCCGGTGCTGCGCTCGATGCTCGACGAGACCGGCTGGCGCGGCCTGGTTCGGCGCTGGTATCGCGAATATCGGGCGCACACCCCGCTGTTCCCGGAACTCGGCCGTGAGTTCGTGCGCTGGCTGCAGGACTCGGCCGAACAGCACAAAGAGGATCCACTACCGGACTGGTATGCCGAACTGGCTCACTACGAGTGGATGGAGGTCGTAGCGGCCAATGACGAAACCGAATTGGCGAGCCTGAGCTACG
>CAZFUH010000038.1:0-17140 GCA_964522235.1 uncultured Rhodanobacteraceae bacterium | reverse complement strand
CAGCGCGCGCGCCGCCGCAACCACATCTTCGCCTCGATGCACGACCCGATAGGCCGGTGTCGGCAGGCCCAGGGCCAGCCAGACCTGCTTGCTGCGGATCTTGTCCATGCTCAGGGCCGAGCCGAGCACGCCGGCACCGGTGTAGGGCACCGCCAACGCTTCCAGCAGGCCTTGCAGCACGCCGTCTTCGCCGCCGCCGCGAGTGCCGTGAAGAATATTGAACACGCGATCGACCCGGCGCTCGGCGATCGCCTGCACCAGGGCCGGAATGCCATCGACTGCGAACGCATCGATGCCCGACTCAAGCAGCGCCGCCAGGACATTGGCGCCGGAATTCAACGACACTTCGCGCTCACTGCTGCTGCCGCCCATCAACACCGCGACCCGGCCGTAGTGATGGTGATCGATCATCTGCGATCGAGCGCTCATCGGCCATTCTCCTGAGCGACCAGGTCGACCGCTGCATGGCCGATGTCGCCGGCGCCCATCAGCAACAGCAGATCATCGTCACGGAGCAGATCCGGCAGGACGTCGCCGAGCTGACGGGGATGCTCGATCAGAACCGGATCAACCTTGCCGCGAGCGCGAATTGCGCGCGCCAGCGCGCGCGCATCGGCACCGGCGATCGGCGCCTCGCCGGCAGCATAAACCTCGGTCAGGACCAGGACATCGACTTCGGCGAGCACGCGGGCAAAATCATCGAGCAGGTCGCGTGTACGCGAATAGCGATGCGGCTGGAAAGCCACCACCAGTCGCCGTTCCGGCCAGCCGCCCCGGGCGGCCTCGAACACCGCTGCCAACTCGCGCGGATGGTGGCCGTAGTCGTCGACCAGGAGCACGCGGCTGCCGCCGATCTCGATCTCGCCGTGCAGGTTGAAACGACGACCGATGCCCTGAAACTGCGACAGTGCCTTGGCGATCTCCTGCTCGGCGACGCCCAGTTGCCAACCCAGGGCCGCAGCGGCCAAGGCGTTGAGTACGTTGTGCCGACCCGGCAGGTTCAGGCGCACCGGCAGTGCCGGCGCGTCACCGGGCAGGTACAGATCAAAATGCATGCTCATGCCCTGTTGCCGGATGTTGTCGGCACGAACGTCGGCGGCGGCGGCGGTGCCGTAGGTCATCACCGCCCGGGTCGCCGATTGCGCGAGCTCGGCGGTCTCCGGATCGTCCAGGCAGAGCACGGCAAGACCGTAGAACGGCAGGCGATGCAGAAAGTCCGAGAACGCCTGCCGTACGCGGGCAAAGTCGCCGCCATAGTGCTCCAGGTGATCGGCATCGATGTTCGTGACCACGGCGAGAATCGGATTCAGCAGCAGAAACGAGCCGTCGCTCTCGTCGGCTTCGGCAACCAGATAGGCACCGCTGCCGAGCCGGGCATTGGCGCCGGCACTGAGCAGCTGACCACCGATGACGAAGGTTGGATCCAGCCCACCCTCAGCCAGGACCGCGGCGATCAGGCTGGTCGTCGTCGTCTTGCCATGCGTTCCAGCCACGGCGATACCGCGGCGAAAGCGCATCAGCTCGCCTAGCATCTCGGCACGCGGTACCACCGGCACGCGCGCCTCATGGGCGTAGACCAGCTCGGGGTTGTCGGCAGCAATCGCGCCCGAGGCGACGACGACGTCGGCACCGTGAGCATGTTCACCGGCATGGCCGGTGTGGATGCGCACGCCCAGGCTGCGCAGGCGCTCGGTCGTTGCGCTGCAAACTCGATCCGAGCCACTGACTTCGTAGCCCAGATTCAACAACACCTCGGCGATACCACTCATCCCGGCGCCGCCGACTCCGACGAAGTGGACGCGCCGGAAAGCCTGCACGGTGGCGCCACGATCGGCGAATCGACGACCGTTCATGCCGACACCTCCAGACAGATGCGTGCGACCGCCTCGGCGGCATCGCTACGGGCGCAGGCACGCGCCGCTTCCGCCATTGCCAGAAGACGCTCGCGATCATCGAGCAGGTCCGCCAGCTCGCGTGCCAGTCGTTGCGGTTCCAGTTCCGACTGCGGCAACAGGATCGCGGCGTCGCGCTCGACCAGGAAGCGGGCGTTGCTGGTCTGATGATCGTCGACGGCGTGCGGAAACGGAACCAGGATCGAACCGATTCCGGCCGCAGCCAGCTCCGCCAGGGTCAGGGCGCCGGCCCGGCATACGATCAGGTCGGCCCAGGCATATGCCTGCGCGATGTCGGTGAGAAACGGCTGCACGTCGGCATCGATGCCGGCTGCCGCATACGCACTGCGCGTCGCCGCGTCATGCCCGCGACCACATTGGTGCAGCACCTGCGGCCGCGGCTGCAGGGCCGCGATCGCCGCCGGCATCGCTGTGTTCAATGCCGTGGCGCCGAGCGAACCGCCGAGCACGAGCACCCGGCCCGGTCCAGTTCGTGTCGCAAAACGTTGCCTCGGCACAGGCAATTCGGCGATATCGGCGCGCACCGGGTTACCGACCCATTCCGCGCCTGGCAATACGTCCGGGAAGCCGCTCAATACGCGGCGCGCACAGCGCGCCAGAACTCGATTGGTGTAGCCGGCGATGCTGTTCTGCTCATGAACCAGCAACGGCACCCGGCGCAACACCGCCGCCAGTCCGCCCGGGCCGGCGGCATAACCGCCGAATCCGATCACCGCCCGAGGCCGCAACCGGCCGAGCAGTCGCAATGCCGAGCCGAGCGCACGCAGCAGCCGCAGCGGTGCCAGCAGACGGGTCAGCACCGATTTGCCTCGTACGCCTCCGATCTGAAGCGTGTGCAGCTCGAATCCCGCCTCGGGCACCAGGCGCGTCTCCATCGCGCCGGCAGCGCCGAGCCAGATCACCGGCACGCCGTGCGCGCGCAGCGCCTGCGCCACCGCCAGCCCCGGGAAGATATGACCGCCGGTGCCACCGGCCATGATCAGCACCGGTGCGTTCATGTCGGCGCCTCCTCGGCATTGGCCACCGTACTCCGTTGCCGCTCAGCGCGATCCAGCTCGCGGCCACAGCGCAGCAGCAGACCGATTGCGGCGCAGGTCATCAACAGGCTGGAACCGCCCGACGAAATCAGTGGCAAGGTCAGCCCTTTCGTCGGCAGCATGCCCATGTTCACGCCAACCGAGATCAGCGCCTGGGTCGACAACCACAAGGCAATGCCAAAGGCGCAATAGCCGGCGAAGCGCAGACCGTACTGCAGGCATCGGAAGCCGATCAGCAGTGAGCGCGCGGTCAACCAGCCGAACAGGACGATTACGGCCAGCAGACCGACCAAGCCCAGTTCCTCGGCCAAGACCGCGAGAATGAAGTCGGTGTGCGCCTCGGGCAGATAGAACAGCTTCTGCACACTGCCACCGAGACCGACCCCGAACCACTCGCCGCGTCCGATTGCAATCAGTGCCTGGGTCAGTTGGAAACCATCGGCAAACGGATCCTGCCAGGGGTCCATGAAACTGATCAGACGTTTGATCCGATACGATTCCGACAACGCGGCCCAGGCGATCGCCGGCACCAGGGCCAGGGCCAGCACGGCCAGATTGCCCAGACGGGCGCCGCCGAGCCAGATCATGCCGACTGCGATCACGACCAGGAGCACGGCACTGCCGAAGTCCGGTTGCAGCAGCAGCAGGCCGAGCAAAACGCCAACGGCCAGGATCGGTTTGATCACCCCGGAAAAACTGAGCAGGACCGAATGGCCCTGGCGCACCAGGTAACCGGCCAGGTATAGAACCAGGAACAGCTTCACCGCCTCGACCGCCTGGAAGCCAGTGATACCGAAATTGAGCCAGCGCGTGGCGCCGTTGACTGTTCGACCCAGGCCGGGCAGGAACACGGCCATCAGCGCAATCATGCTCAGCCACAGCCACAGTTGTCCGACCTGTTCCAGGCGCACCAGCTCGATTCGCGTCAGCAAACCACCCAGGACGATGCCCATGCCGAGAAACACCAGGTGCCGGTACAGATAGTGCTGAGCATTGCCAGTCTGGGCCTCGGCCAACGCGACCGAACTGGACGCAACCATGACCACGCCGAGCGCGGCCAGCAGTACGGCCGGCAGCAGCAGGGCCATGTCGAGACGGCCTTCGAGCTCCTGGTGGCGTTGCGCCTGACTCTCGCCTTGCGGCGCGTGGATCAGGAGCGGGCGGCGTGACAGGGTCATCAGCGTACCTTCAAGGTCGCCAGACCAATGAGCACCAGCACTACGCTGATGATCCAGAAGCGAACGATGACCCGAGGCTCCGGCCAACCCTTGAGCTCGAAGTGATGATGAATCGGCGCCATCCGGAAGATTCGCCGCCCGGTCAACTTGAAGCTGGCGACTTGCAGCATCACCGAAACGGTTTCGAGCACGAACAGCCCGCCCATGATGATGAAAACGATCTCCTGGCGGACGATCACGGCGATCGTTGCCAGTGCCGCACCGACCGCGAGCGCACCGATGTCACCCATGAACACCATCGCCGGATAGGTGTTGAACCAAAGAAAACCAAGGCCGGCGCCGGCAAGTGCGGCCAGGAAAACGGTCAACTCGCCGGCGCCCGGAATCGACGGGATCTGCAGGTAACTTGAGAACACGGAGTTGCCGGCGGCGTAACAGAACACCCCAAGCGCGCATGCAACCAAAACCGAAGGCATGATCGCCAGACCGTCGAGACCGTCGGTGAGGTTCACCGCATTCGAGAAGCCGACGATCATGAAGTAGGCGATGGCAATGAACATCACGCCGAGCGGCAGCGCTACGCTCTTGAAGAACGGCACGAACAGTTCGGTATTGGCCGGGACATCGGCAGTGAGGTAGAGCGCGATCGCAGCGGCGAGCCCGAACACGCTCTGCAACGTGTATTTCCAACGCGCCGGCAGGCCGCGACTGTCCTTGCGTATGAGCTTGCGGTAGTCATCGAGCCAACCGACGAAGCCGAATGCCACCGTCACCGCGAGTACGATCCAGACGTAGCGATTGCCAAGATTGGCCCAGAGCAAGGTACTGATCGTCAATGCCATCAGGATCAGGGCACCGCCCATGGTCGGTGTACCGGCCTTGGCGAAGTGGCTTTGCGGGCCGTCCTTGCGAATCGGCTGACCGCCGTGTTGACGTTGCTGCAGGGCGCGAATGAAACGCGGGCCGAGCCACAGCGAAAGCGCCAGCGCCGTCAGCGCGCTCATGATCGCGCGGAAGGTCAGGTAGTTGAAGACATTGAAGCCGCTGTACTGTTCCTGCAGCAGACGCGCCAACTCAAGCAGCATGATCCAGCCCTCCCTTGGCCAGTGGTGCCAGCACCTGTTCCATGCCCGCTGAACGCGAGCCCTTGATCAGACAGACGACGCCGGGAACCAGGGCCTTGCGCAGTGCTGCAACCAGGTCTTCGCGTTGTTCGAAATGCCGAGCGCCGGCACCGAATGCGGTGCTCGCAGCCTGGCTCAGGATGCCGACCGTGAACAGGCAGGCGACCCCGGCCGCGCGCGCGCGTTCGCCGATCTGGGCATGCAGCCGTTCGCCGTCGGCACCAAGCTCGGCCATGTCGCCGAGCACCAGCCAAGGCTCGCCATCGAGGCCAACCAGGGTGTCGATCGCCGCCGACACCGAAGCCGGGTTGGCGTTGTAGGTGTCGTCGATGAGCGCGTAACCGGCTTCCTGACGCAACACCCGCAAGCGTCCGGCGACAGCGGGGGCCGCTTCGAGCCCGGCGCGAAGGGCATCGAACGGCAGTGCCAGCGCACAGCCGATCGCGGCTGCGGCAAGCGCGTTGGCGACGTTGTGCAGACCCGGCAGCAGCAGGCGAACTTCGCCATCTCCCACCGGTGTCAGCAAACGGAAGCGGCTTGGCTCGCCAAGCTCGATGTTCTCGGCTCGGACATCGGCGTCGGCGCCAAGCCCAAAACGCAGCACGCTGCGGGCGCTGATCCGACGCATGAAGAATTCGGCATAGGCATCGTCGGCATTGACGATCGCAAAGCCCTCGGCCGGCAACGCCTCGTACAGCGCACCCTTGGTCTGGGCGACGCCGTCGAGCGAACCCATACGCTCCAGATGCGCTGGCGCAATATTGTTGACCAGACCGATCTGCGGCGCGGCGATCGCCGCCAGATAGGCGATGTCGCCGGGCTGCCCGGCGCCCATCTCGAACACCGCATAGCGATGTTCGGGACTCAGCTCCAGTACCGCCAATGGCAGACCGACCTCGTTATTGCGGTTGCCGGGATTGGCAAGACAGGCGCCGGCCTGGGCCAGGATCGACGCGGCCAATGTCTTCACCGTGGTCTTGCCGTTGCTGCCGGTGATACCGACGACGGTCGCCGGCATCCGGCTGCGATGCCGACGCGCCAGTTCACCGAGCGAGCGCAGCGGATCGGCGACGATCAGCTGCGGCAAGGCGATCGCCGGGTCGGCCTGCGCGACCAGGGCGGCAGCGGCACCGGCGTCAACGGCCTGGGCGAGAAAATCGTGCCCGTCCAGGCGTTCGCCGCGGATCGCGACGTAGAGCATGCCCGGACGAAGGCTGCGGGTATCCTGGCCGACGCCGTGGATCTGCGTATCGGCGCCGTGGATCCGACCGGCAGTCCAGACGCCCAACTCGGACAATCGCGCCGTCAGCATCGCCAGCCCTCCAGCGCGGCCCGGACCTGGACCGCGTCGTCAAACGGCAGCCGGCGACCGGCGATTTCCTGATAGGGCTCATGGCCCTTGCCGGCCACCACGACGATGTCGCCGGCTCGGGCGCCAGCAATTGCCTGTGCGATCGCTCGCGCGCGATCGCGCTCAACCTGCACGTGGCTGCCGCTCTCAAATCCGGCCAGGATGTCGGCAACGATGGCATCGCCATCCTCACCACGTGGATTGTCGTCGGTGACGATGATGCGTTCGGCGTGACGCTGCGCAGCCGCGGCCATCTGTGGTCGTTTCCCGGCATCGCGCTCGCCGCCACAGCCGAACACGCAGATCAGCTCACCGCGCCGGTGTTCGCGCAGCGTCGCCAGCGTCTGCTCGAGCGCGTCGGGAGTATGGGCGTAGTCGACCACGACCAGGGGCTGGTTGCCGCCGCCGAAGCGATTCATTCGGCCGGGGACGCTATCCAGCGTCGGCAGCAACGCGACGATCCGCGCCAGCGACCAGCCCAGCGCGTGCAGGCACGCGGCCACGCCAAGCAGGTTGGCGACGTTGAAACGACCGAGCAGCCGGCTGCCGATCTCCGCTTCGCCGTCGGGCGTGACCAGGGTGAAACGCAAACCGTCGGCTGTTGGCTCGATGTGCCTGGCTTGAAACTCCGGTATCGCGTCGGCCAACGCTCGACAACCGCAGCGCAATACCGTGACGTCGCTGGCGATATGGTCAAGCAGATCGCGTCCGAATGCATCATCGGTGTTGATCACCGCCGTACGCAATCCCGGCCACTGGAACAGTCGCGCCTTGGCTTCGCCATAGGCCTGCATGTCGAGGTGATAGTCCAGGTGGTCGCGGCTCAGGTTCGTGAACACGGCGATCGCGAACCCGACGCCATCGACGCGGCCCTGATCGAGCGCATGCGACGACACCTCCATCGCGACATGATCGACGCCCTCGTCGACGAATCGACGCAGCATCGCATGTACCGCGAGCACGTCCGGTGTCGTGCGCTCACCGGCAATCAGGGCGCCGGGGCGACCACAACCGAGTGTGCCGATGGTCGCGACCGCACAGCCGGCCGCGGCCAGGGCCTGGGCCAGCAAATGCACGGTCGAGGTCTTGCCATTGGTGCCGGTGACGCCGATCGTGGTCAGCTGCCGCGCCGGAGCGCGGTAGACGCGATCGGCCAAGGTCGGCAAGTGCCGGCGCAACTGCGGCACGGCAATACCGGGCAGACCGACGACACGTTGCTGCAGCGCGGGCGGCAATGGCGTCTCGTAAAGTACGCACGCGGCACCGCGCGCCAGCGCCTGCTCGGCGTGTTCCAGGCCGTGCACGCGTGCGCCGGCCAAAGCCACGAAGCCTTCGCCGGCTTCGATTGCCCGGCTGTCCAGGCGCAGCCCGGACAGCGCCAGCTCGGCCAGGTTCGGTGGCACTGGCGCAATCCGGTCCAGCAGCGCATGCAAGCGGACCGCGGTCATGGCCGTACCCCTTCGGCGAACGGCAGCAGATCCGCCGGGATGTCCGGCACCAGCTCCGCGTAGTTCTCCGGTGGCGCATCCAGATCGATTGCAACCAGGGCACGATCCGGCGCGATGTCCATCAGGCGCATCGCACCATCCATCACCCGAGCGAACACCGGTGCCGCGACCAGACCGCCGTAATAGTCGCGGCCGACCGGATCGTTGACCACGACCACCGCCACCAGGCGGGGCCGGGTCGCTGGCACCATGCCGGCAAACAGACTGACATAGCGGCTCTCGTAGCCTCCGGCCGTGGCTCGGCGCGAGGTGCCGGTCTTGCCGGCAACACTGTAGTTGGCGACCGCGGCACGCGGATACGCCGAGCCACCGGGCTCAACCACGGTCATCAGCATCTTGACCATCGCTGCGGCCAGCGCCGGATCAAACACGGTACGCTCCGGTGTGCGCGTACCCTTTACGAAGGTCGGTGCCCGCAGGCGGCCATGGTTGCCGAGCGCGGCATAGGCCTGGGCCAGCTGCAGCGCCGTGGTCGAGATCGCATAGCCGTAGGCCATGGTCGCCTTGTGCAGGGTGCCCCAGCGCTGCGGCGGCGGCAGGACACCGCTGGCCTCGCCGGGAAATCCCGAACCGGTGCTGCGGCCGATGCCGATGCGATCGAACACGCTCCACAACTGCTCGTTGCTGAGCTCCAGGGCGATTTTCGCCGCAGCAACATTGCTCGACTTGGTCAACAGCCCGGTTGACGTCAGCGGTCCGAAGTTGCGGATGTCACGGACGATGTGGCGCGTGACCCGGAAGCTGCCACCTTCAGTGTCGATCACCGTTTCCGGAGTGAAGCGACCGCTTTCCATGCCGGCCATGACGGTGAAGGTCTTGATCACCGAGCCGGGCTCGAACAGGTCGGTCACGGCTCGATTACGGCGATCGGCCGGCTGCGCTGCACCTCGGGCATTGTTGTTGTACGAGGGCAGGTTGACCATCGCCAGGATCTCGCCGGTCGGCGCGTCCAGAATCACCATCGAACCGGAACTGGCGTTGTGTTCGAGCAATGCCTTGGTCAGCTCGCGGTAGGCCAGATATTGCAGACGTCGATCGATCGACAGCACCAGATCCTTGCCCGCTTCCGGCGCCCGCACCAGCTCGACCGTCTCGACCACGCGGCCGTGGCGATCGCGGATCACACGCTGACTGCCAGGACGTCCAGCCAGCCATTCGTCGAACGCCAGCTCCAGTCCTTCCTGACCTTTGTCGTCGATGTCGGTGTATCCAAGCACGTGCGACATCGCTTCCCGTGCCGGGTAATAGCGGCGAAACTCGCGCAGGCTGTTGACGCCGGGGATGCCGAGCGCCAGCACGCTCTCGGCCTGCTCCGGGTTCAGATGCCGGCGCAGGTACAAGAACTCGCGCCGGCGTTCGACGCTCTCTTCGACCCGGGCGCGCAAAGCGTCCAGCTCCTGACCCAGGGCGTCGGCCAACTCAGGCAGGCGCTCGGCATGTTCGAGCAATACCGGTGGATTGCCCCACAGCGACTCGACCGGCGTCGACACCGCAAGCGCTTCGCCGTTGCGATCCAGAATCTGGCCGCGGGAAGTCGGAATCTCGATCTCGCGCAGGAACCGGGCGTCGCCCTGGCGCTGGTAGAACTCCTTGCGCACCAGTTGCAGATCGACCGCGCGCACGACCACGGCCGCAGTCGCCAGCAGCAGCAGGCTGACGACCATCGCCAGCCGCCCGCGCAGATTGGTCTGCGGCCGCCGCCTCATCGCCGCAGCACCGTGATCTGGGCCGGATCCGGCCGAACCATGCGCAGCTCTTCGCGGGCAACACGCTCGATCCGGCTCATTTCCGCCCAGGTCGCCTGCTCCAGTTGCAGGCGGCCGTATTCGATGTCCAGTTCATCGCGCTCGGCGAGCAGGCCGCGCAACTCGACGTAGCGCTGCCGACCTTCGTGACGAACCTGGACCACGGCGATCGCACTGGCGATCGTCGCCGAGAGCAGGACCAGGACCAGCAAACCACGCAGGGTCATGGCAGCCGCTCGGCAATGCGCAGCACCGCGCTGCGCGAGCGCGGGTTGCGCGCCAGTTCGTCGGCATCGGGCATGATCCGGCGCAACGGCTTCAGCTCGGCCGGTAGCTGCTGCGGCAACGGCAGGCGCCGGCCGCCTTCGACCCGACCGCTGCGCGCCGCGATGAACTGCTTGACCACCCGATCCTCAAGGGAATGGAAACTGATCACAGCCAGCCGCCCGCCCGGCTTCAGGCAGACGACGGCGGCGGCGAGACCGCGCTCCAGTTCACCGAACTCGTCATTGATCTGAATGCGCAGGGCCTGGAAGCTGCGTGTTGCTGGGTGCTTGTGGCCATCACGAGTACCGGGCACGGCAGCAATCAATTCCGCGAGCTGAGCGGTTCGCTCGATCGGCGTCCTTGCCCGAGCGGCGACGATCGCACGTGCGATTGCGCGGCTGCGCTTCTCCTCGCCGTAGCGCCAGAGCACGTTGGCGATCTCCTCGGACTCGGCACCTGCCAGCCAGGCACTGACCGGCTCGCCGCGACTGGGATCCATGCGCATGTCGAGCGGCCCATCGGCCATGAAACTGAAGCCGCGAACGGCATCGTCCAACTGTGGCGACGACACGCCCAGATCGAGCAGAATGCCGTCGAGTCCCGCCCGCGCCTGGTCAATCGCATCCAGAGTCGAAAACGGCGCATGCACGATCGTCACCCGGCGATCACTGCCGAACTCGCGCTCGGCACTGGCGACCGCCTGCGGATCGCGGTCGATCAGCAACAGCCGACCCTTCGGACCCAGGGCCTGCAACAGGCGTCGGGCATGACCGCCGCGGCCGAACGTGGCGTCCAGATAGCTGCCATCGGCGCGCACGGCCAGCGCCGCCACTGCCTGTTCCAGCAGTACGGGTTGATGACTGAAGTCGCGCATGGTGGCCGGTTCGGCACACATCGTCGGCGGTAGACCTTGGCAGTTAAAAGCTCAGTGATTGCATTTCAGGTGTGATGTCCTCGGCAGAGATCGTGGTCGCGATGCGCTTCAGATGCGCCTCTTCGCTCCACAGCTCGAATTTGTCACCCAGCCCCAGCAGCACCGCCCGTTTTTCGATCGCGGCCGCCTGCCGATGGCTGGGGGGCAGAAGAATCCGATGCTGGCTGTCTGGCTCGACCGGGGTTGCGGCGCCCACCAGCTTGCGTTTGAGCTCGCGGTGGGCCGGGTTGAAACTGGGCAGGGCGTTGACCTGATCACGCACCCGCTGCCATTCCCCGGCCGGAAACAGCCATAGACAAAAGGCATCAAAGGGGTTGTATGCGATTACCAGGCGATTGCCGGCCGCTGACGCCAGGGTTTCGCGATAGGCCACCGGAATGGCCATGCGCCCTTTTTCGTCAACGCTGATGCTGGATTCGCCTTGAAACATCTCGCCACAGACTCCCACGATTTCCCACAAATCTCCACGCAGCGAACACTACGCCCCGTTTACATCTGTGTCAAGGCAAAATCCTAATCGCAGCAATCACTTAGCAAACCTTCCGGCATGCTTTAGCTAACTGCCGTAAGTCATTGAATGTCCGCAAAACGCGACATGGCTCACGAAGTCGGGCGATTTCCCCGCGATCACCTTCAGCCAAATGACCGGCTTGTACGTGCTGGCTTGCCAGAGACCCGCCGGCTTGACCCGCCAGCGCCGCCATACGATGCTTGCTCCCGGCGGCGATTCACGCCCAACCCCTTCGGCCGATCCCCAAGCATCGGCTCTCGCGGGGCAAAGGAGGGCATACCTCCGGATTTCGACTCCGAGCCTTCGCATGCCATGCGGGTTCGCTGCTGGGGAGTGGCTCCGTATCGGCGAATCGAAGGAGAGATCGGAATGACCACCGACAAGGATCGCAAGCGCCTGATCCGCGCCCGCATGGACAAGACCGGCGAGTCCTATACGGCTGCACGCACGGTCGTGCTCGCCAAGGGCCGCAAGCAGGAGGCACGACCACCCATGCAACACGCGGCGCCGCGCGCGCAGTGGCCGCAACTGGCCGGCACCAGCGACACGGCGTTGCGCGACAAGACCGGACGCGACTGGGCCGGTTGGGTCGCGGCGTTGGACGCTGTCGAAGCGTTCAAGCGCAGTCACCGCGACATTGCCCGGCACATCGCCGACGCCCATCCCGAGATCGGCGGCTGGTGGGCACAGACCGTCACCGTAGGTTATGAACGCATCCACGGCCTGCGCGAGGTCGGCCAGCGCCGCGACGGCGCCTATGAGGCGAGCAAGAGCCGTACCTACCCGGTCGACATTTCTTTACTGTTTCATATGTTCAAGAACGATCGAACGCGCAGGCGTTTTCTTGGCGATGACGCGATTCGGCTGCGCACCGCGATCGACAACAAGTCGATCCGATTCGACTGGCAGGATGGCACCCAGGTGCACCTGTACTTTACCGACAAGGGCGCGGGCAAGAGCGCCGTTGCCGTGCAGCACGTCAAGCTGACCGCCAAGGCCGACATCGATTCGGCGAAAGCGTATTGGAGCGAACGCCTGGATGCCCTGGGCGCGGCCTTGCGCGAAAGCGCTCGCCAAATGGAATGACTGAAGACGATCGCCCCCAGGTGGCCGGGTGTCGCGGCCACCTGGGTCGTTGGATCCCTCTTGACCACGACCCGGTCCGGGTCCAGCATCCCGGCCATGACCGACCCCATGGACTGGCTGCACACCGGCGCGGCGCTGCATGGCGGTATTGCCCGCGATGCTTTCGCGCAACTCGGCGGCCGCGAGCTCCGACCTGGAGACCGGCTGGGTCCTTTTGCGATCACCTCGGAACTGGGTCGTGGCGGCATGGCCATCGTCTATGCCGCCGAACGCGCCGACGGCGAGTTCGAGCAGCTGGTCGCGATCAAGTGGATGCCCGGCAGTATCGACAGCGCCGAAGCCGCGGCGCTGTTTCGACGCGAACGCCAGATCCTCGCGGAATTGCGCCATTCCAACATCGCCCGCCTGCTCGACGGCGGCCGGACGGACGATGGCATGCTGTGGTTCGCGATGGAACGGGTCGAGGGTCTGCGCCTGGATCATCACCTCGCCGCAGGCCAGGCGCGCACGCTGCCGGAACGACTGGCGATCCTGCGCCAGATCTGCGCCGCACTGACCTTCGCGCACGGCCGTGGCCTGGTACACCGCGACCTCAAGCCGGGCAACATTGCGATCGATGGCGACGGCTCGGTCAAACTGCTCGATTTCGGTGTCGCGCTTTGGCTGGAACACAACCCCGACAGCCTGCGTCATGCCTATACCCCAGCCTGGGCCAGCCCGGAGCAATTGCG
Source organism: uncultured Rhodanobacteraceae bacterium (assembly GCA_964522235.1). GTDB lineage: Bacteria > Pseudomonadota > Gammaproteobacteria > Xanthomonadales > UBA2363 > Pseudofulvimonas. Next base: position 3,755 of record CAZFUH010000038.1, on the reverse strand, counting down.
CGGCGAGGCGACAGGCACGGCATCGGATATCTACCAGCTCGGGCTGCTGCTGCGCTGGCTACGCACCGACATCATGGCGCCGCCTTCCGGCCTGCCAGGACGCGAACTCGATGCCATCACCACGCGCGCCACCGCTGCCGCGCCGGAGCAGCGCTATGCCTCGGTGGCCGAATTCCAGCGCGATCTCGACGCCTGGCGAGACCGTCGTCCGGTCGCCGCGCACGCGGGCGGCCTGCGCTATCCGATGCGCCTGTTTCTGCAACGCCATGCCCTGGCCAGTGTGCTCACGGCCACCGCCGCACTGCTTCTGATCACCCTCAGCGCCGACTTCGCCTGGCGGCTGAAGCAGGAGCGAGATCGCGCGGTCGCGCAGGCGCGGCGCGCCGACGCGACACGTGATTTTCTTGTCTCGCTGTTCCGCGGCGCCGACCCGACCGCACGCAAGGGATTGAACCTGACGGCACGCGACCTGCTCGACCGCGGCGAAGCGCGTATTGTCGTCGAACTTGCCGATCAACCGGAGCTGCGCGCCGAGCTGCAGGAGACCCTCGCCTCTGTTTATAACTTTCTGGCCGAACACGACCGTGCCGAGCGACTGATTCGGGCAGCGCTGACACATTCGCCGGGCAGCGACGACGATCGCCAGCACCGGCTTGACCGGGCAAGACGTCTGCTGTTGCTGGCCAGCGTCCACAACCGTGCCGCACGTCCGGCCGATGCCCTACCCGAGACCGACACCGCCTTGGCCTTGCTTTCCGAACTCGATGGCGAACAAGCGCGGGAACTGGAACTTTCGGCATGGAACGCGCGGGCCATGGCGTTCAAGAATCTTGAGCGCGGTGCCGATGCAGCCCAGGCACTGGAACAACTGCTTGCACGCGTCGACGCCAGTCCGAAAGCGGCTGAGCATCGCGCCTATGCCGCTGACAACCTGGCCCACGTATACGAGGTCCAGGGTCGCTGGAGCGAGGCACTCGTGCAGGCGGAGGTCGCGGAGCTGGCCTTCCTGTCGCTGCGCGGCGGCGACAGTCCGGAGCCGTGGGCGGTTGCCGGGTACCGAGCCGGACTGGAATACGCCACCGGGGATTTCGATGCCGCGCGCGCGCGCTACGGCGCGGTGCTGGCGGCGCAGCAGCGTCTGTACGATGCCGGTGATCGGCGGATCATGAATTCACAGACGGCATTGGCACGCGTCGCCCTCGCACAGCACGACCTGGCAGCCGCCGACGCCCTGCTGACGGCGGCGCTGTCCGAGTGCGAGCGCCAGTTCGGTTCCAGTCACCGGGAATGTCCGCTGACCTGGCAGCTCTGGGGCGAGTTGCGACTGCATCAGAATGATCGCGACCATGGACTGCGCATTCTGCGCGAGGCCGTTGCGCTTCGCGAACTCGGTCCTTCGTCACATCGCGCCGTGGCGCTCGCGCAGGTCGCGCTGGCCACAGCCCTATGCCGGGACGATGGCGATCCGGAAGGCAGGGCAGTCCTCGCCAAGGCCGCGGCAAACCTCAAGGTTACGCCGCCTGCCCCCCTGGATTTGACCCTGCTCGCTGCCGCGGAGGTCTCGTGCGGTGAGTGATTCGGAACTGCAACAAGCACCGGATCCGCGCAACGTCGGCGAAATCACCGTGCTGCTCCGCGCTGCCCGTGATGGTCAGCCCGATGCGCTCAACGATGCCTTCCGCCTGCTCTATGGCGAGCTCAAACAGCTCGCGCAACGTGCGCTCAGCGGCAATGCCGCGACCTTGAACCCGACTGGTCTGGTCCATGAGTGCTTCTTGCGCATCATCGGCGGACACGCCCAGCCCGGCGATCGCAGCCATTTCTTCGCACTTGCGGCGCGGGTGATGCGTCAGGTGATCTGCGACCACGCCCGCCGACGCCTTGCCCGCAAACGCGACGGCGGCAAAGCGGTCACCCTGAGCGCTGCCGAGCTTTCTCAATGCGATGAGGCCTTGCGCCTGGTCGAGCTGGACGATCTTCTGGTGAAGTTGAGTCAGCACGATCCTCGTCAGGCCGAGGTTGTCGTGTGCCGGGTCTTCGCCGGTCTGACCGCCGACGAGACGGCCGAGGCGCTCGGTGTCTCCGTGCGCACGGTACATGGCGACTGGGCTCAGGCCCGGACCTGGCTTACTGTGCACAGCGCCTAGCCCCCGGCGTGTTCGCGGACCCTTGGCGACAACGCCGAACTGAGCGATAGTCGCGGCAGGATCGACGCGTCGGTGCGGTGCACAGGTCAATGCGCCCGGCATCGACTCCGACATCAGCCAATCACGGAGGCAATGCCGATGATGCTGCGACTGCTGTACCTGCTTTCCTCGCTGGCTTGCGCTTGGCTGGCGGCACTTCCAGCGTTTGCCGGCACGCCGACCTACTACGTCGCCAGCGACGGCGTCGACCAGGCCGCCGGCGGCAGTGCCGCACAACCCTGGGCGAGCATCACCTATGCCCTGGACAGGGTGCCGGCGGGCAGCCTGATCCTGGTCCGGCCTGGCACCTATGGTGGCCGCATCCGCATCCGCGGCAACTTCGATCCGCCGGTCACGGTGCGCTCGGAACAGCCGTACCGGGCCCGACTGCGCCACGACGCGACCGTGCTGACCATCTACAACGACACCATCGGCGTCAGCGGCATCCGCATCGAAGGCTTCGATATCGCCCACAGCGGGCCCGGCGCCGGTGCCCTGGTCGTGCAGGTACAGGCCACCGGCGGCCAGCCGGCGCAGGACATCGTGCTCGCCGACAACATCATCCACAACAGCTACAACAACGACCTGCTGAAGATCAACAACGCGGCGCGGCGCATCCAGGTGCTCGGGAATCTGTTCTACAACCAGAGCGGCTCGGACGAACACATCGACATCAACAGCGTCGAAGACGTGCTCGTCGAAGGCAACGTATTCTTCAACGACTTCGGCGCGTCCGGGCGCCCGAACGGCAACGACACTTCGGCCTATATCGTGATCAAGGATTCCAACGGCGCCGGCGACGGTATTCTGGGCGCCAACGACATCCGCGTGCGCCGCAACGTGTTTCTGAACTGGCAAGGCTCGCTCGGCAGCAACTTCGTCCTCTGTGGCGAAGACGGCCATGCCTATCACGAAGCCTACGACGTCCTGGTCGAGAACAACCTGTTTCTCGGCAACAGCGCGAACGGCATCCGCGCCGCGTTCGGCGTCAAGGGCTGCCGCGATGTCACCTACCGAGCCAACACCGTCAGCGGCGACCTGCCCGGCAATGCCTATGCGATGCGACTGAATACCGAGGGCAGCAATCCGGCGAACCAGAACATCCGCTTCCACAACAACCTGTGGTCGGACCCCACTGGCACGATGACGCGCTTCAGCACCACGCCGATCGGCCAGACCAGCAGTTTCACCCTGCATCGCAATCTGTACTGGAACGGCGGCAGTGCCCTGCCCCACCATGGCAGCGAACTGATCAACATCAGCAATGACACCGCCGCGGTGATCGGCAACCCAGTGCTGGCGAATCCGGCCGCGCTCGCAAGTCCGTACTGGATCGAGGCCAGCGGTCAGTTCAACGGCGGCCACATCCGAATCGCCGACGTGTTTGCCGCGCTTGCCCAGACCTATGGCGAGCCGGGCAAAGGCGGTGCAGGCATCGGCCAGGCCGATGCCCTGAACATGCCCGCCGACGACCTGCTCGGTCGACCACGCGGTGCCACACCCGACCTCGGTGCGGTGCAGTCGCTATCCGACCTGATCTTCGCCGACGGCTTCGACGGCAGATAGCCC
>CAZFUH010000037.1:0-17366 GCA_964522235.1 uncultured Rhodanobacteraceae bacterium | reverse complement strand
CGAAAGTCAGCTTGCCGGGCAACTGGAAGCTGCCGGCATCAATGCCCCAGACGTCGCTGGCGATCTGCTGTACCTCGGCGATCTGGGCAGCGGTGATGCCATCCGGCGTCGAAGTGATTGCACCGAGCTCGCGTTCGAAATTCTCGTATGACAGAAAGAAGAACAGCGTGTCCTTGATGATCGGGCCACCCAGGGTGAAGCCATAGGATTGCTCCTGCGGCGGAGCGAAGTTCGAGCCTTCCTGCTCATCGCGTGACCAGCTGTCGTCGCGGTAGATGCCGTAGACCGAACCGGAGAAATCATTGGTGCCGGACTTGGTCACGGCATCGACGCTGGCACCGGTATAGCCGCCCAGGGACACATCGTAGTTCGCCAGCGAGACGTTGATCTGCTCGATGGCGTCGATTGAAATCGGCTGCCGATTGGTCGGCAGATTGTTCGACTCCAGGCCGAAACTGTCGTTGGTGCTGACGCCGTCGATGCGGATGTTGTTGAACCGGCTGTTCTGACCGCCGGCGGAAATCTCGCCGCGATTCTTGTCCGATTGCGCGATCCGCGGATCCAGGCGGATGTAGTCCTGGATGTTGCGTGCGATCGAAGGCGCAGCCTCGATCTGCTGCTGCGACAACGTCGTGCCGGTACCGACCGCGGTTGGGCTGAACACGTTGCTGACACCGACGCCGGTGACCTCGACCGTATCCAGGCGCTGGGCCTCGCGCAAGATCGAATTGACGTTGTTCGGCTCGCCGAGCTGCAGATAGACATCCTGCTGGACGTCCACGTCACCGTCCTTCTCGATCATGATCGTGTACGGACCGCCGACACGCAGGCCACGCGCATTGAAGCGGCCGCTGGCATCGGTAACCGCACGGCTGGTGGTGCCCGACGGTGCGTGGATGATGGTCACTTCGGCACCAACCACTGGCTGGCCTGAGGTTTCCGTCATTACCCGTCCGCCCAGATTGGCGGCTGTCTGCTGGGCGAACACGGGGGCGGATGCGGCGAGCGCGAGCGACAACGCCAGGGCGAGCTTGGCTTTCTTGGGCATGAGCATGGATAGCACCATTGGACGGAAGGTGTAGGGCGTAGGACAGGCGGACGGTGGCGTGAGGCGGCCAGACCGGACGAAGCCGGCCCGGAAACCCGGACCGGCAATCGACGTTAAGGGAAGTTTAACCGAACTTTATGACAGATTTCTAACACTTGCGTCGGCGCGATACGCCGACGTAGGGCCGTGGTCGACGATGGGTCGAGGCCGCCATTCCCAGCCGTATGGGAAATCAATTGGATAGCCCGGCCTGCTCAGGCGATGTCGATGTAGCGCGCGCGCTTGGCGGCCTTCAGATACGACAGGTCGACGCGGATCAAGCCGTCGACACAGTTGCCGAACGCCGGGTCAACACCGAAGTCCAGGAAACGCACGCCGCCATCTTCTGGCTCGACCAGATCCACATATTGCTTATACAACACCGGGATGCTCAGCTTCAGTCGCGCCAGTTGCTTCTTCAACTCGACCATGCCGGCTCTGGCATCGCGACCCTGCCACGCTTCATTGCCAGCTTCGTCGATGGCAGGATCCATACGGTAGGGGTTGCGCGCGCGCGCCAGATGATCCGGGTCCGGATAGTAGTGCCGGTGGTAGTGCACCAGCCAGGCGCGTGCTTCCGGACTGAGGTCGGCGCTGATGCTGACCGGGCCGAACAGGTAGCGCGTTTCCGGATGGGTGCGCAGATAGGCGCCGATCCCCTGCCACAGATAGTCCAGGCTGCGGCTGCCCCAATAGGCCGGGATCACGAAGCTGCGACCCAGTTCGACACCTTCGCGGAGAAATTCCATGGCCTGTGGCGCGTACTCGAACAACGACTGCGAGTACAGCCCGTCCAGCCCATGACGCTCCAACAGAGTGCCGCCCTCGCCGAGTCGATAGGCACCGACGATCTGCACCGCGTCCGCATCCCAGAGCACGATGTGCCGGTAGTGGCCGTCGAAACGATCCAGGTCGCGGCGACCGCCGGTGCCTTCGCCGACACGGCGGAAGGTCAGTTCGCGCAGTCGGCCGATCTCGCGGATCGCCGGACAATCCGGGGCGGCATCGAGCAAAATGATCTGCTTGCCGTCAACGGTCTGGCCCAGGCGCTCACCGCGCGCCAGAGCCAGTTTCACGGCTCGTGGCGATTCGGGATGGGCGATGGCGCCGGAGATCTGGAACTTCGGTGGCTTGCGCCGCGGCAGGCGGTAGACGTGGCGGCGCATGCGCGCGGCAAGCCGGCGTGCGCTCAGTCCGGGCACCTTCAACGCATGACTGGGCACGATGCCACCGATATTGATCGTCACCCTGCCCTGCTCGTTGCCGAACATCTCGCGCGCCAGCAACAGCATCGACAGCGGCTTTACCAGCATCGACAATCCATAGAAGACCGGCGAGTTGTGGCCGCCGACATGTACCGGCAATACCGGCGCCCCGGTCTTCAACGCCAGGCGCAGAAATCCTTCCGACCAGCGCGGATCGCGAACGCCGGACGGTCGAATGCGCGAGACCTCGCCGGACGGAAACACGATCACTGCCTGTTCGCGCTCCAGCGCGCGATAGGCCTCGCGTAGCCCGCTGCTGCCGCCCTCGCCGAACACCTTGATCGGCAGCACCAGCGGCCGCAACGGCTGCAACTGCATCAGCACGTCATTGGCCAGGATCTTGACATCGCGCCGGACCGAACCGATCAGATCCAGCAGTGCAATGGCGTCGAGAGCGCCGAGCGGATGATTGGAAACCACGACCACCCGGCCTTCGACCGGAATGTTTTCTCGTTCCGTTCGGGCGACGCTGTAGGAGAACTGCAAGTGCTCAAGCAGCTTTTCGACGAAGTCGAAACCGACTTCGCCGGCCAAGGCCGACAGGGTGCGGTTGATCCGCTCCTCGCAGGCCAGGCGGCGCAACAGCGCAATCATCGGCTGGCTGATCAGGCGAACTTTGGGCTCGGCCAGCCTGGGAAAGCGTTCGAACAGGGTCCGCTCGATATTGATCATGGCGATGGTCTTGAACCGGCTCAAACGGGAGGCGGCGGGGCTCCGCCACGGGTCTCCACGTACCGCGAGTGACACTAGCCTACCGCCATGACAATCCGCTGACCGCCATTTGTCAATCCATCGACACCGGATCGAATTGCGGCGATTGCTGTCGCGGCCGCAACGACGGCCGCACACACAAAGAGCCGGGTAATCTGCACGGCGACGCGATCAGCCAGGCTTCGGCTCATTCCGTTCCAGTGTCTAGAGCGGTGCGCAATGGGGTCAGAAAACCGCTTGCATCCGCGACCGCCGTGTCGACGTCACCGCAACCCGACAGGTACTCGACCAGGGCACTGCCAACGACGACGGCATCGGCATGCCGGGCAACCGCACGTGCCGACGCAGCATCCTTGACACCGAAACCGACCGCCACCGGGATCCGGCCCAGCGCCCGGATCGCAGCCACACGTTCGCCGACCACCTGGGCATCCAGGTGTCCGGCGCCGGTGACGCCAGCGAAGGCAACGTAGTACAGGAAACCACGTGCCTGATCGACCAGACGCTGCAAACGCTCGCCGCCCGTGGTCGGCGCCGCCAGCAGGATCTGATGCAGGCCATGTGCGGCCAGCAATGCCTGCAATGGCGCCGCCTCCTCCAGCGGAGAATCGACCATCAGCAGGCCATCGACCCCGGCTTCGGCAGCTTCGGCGACAAAGCGCTCGCGGCCATGGATCTCGATCGGGTTCAGATAACCCATCAACACCAGCGGCGTATCGGTATCGTTGCTGCGAAATTCGCGCACCATCGCCAGCACATCGCTGCTGGCGATGCCGCGCCGCAGCGCCCGCTCACTGGACTTCTGGATCACCGGACCATCGGCCATTGGATCGGAAAACGGCAGTCCAAGTTCGATCAGGTCGGCACCGGAGCGAACCAGGGCGTGCATTACCGGCACCGTCGCGTCCGGCAGAGGGTCGCCCGCGGTGATGAACGGAATCAGTGCCTTGCGGCTGGCGGTGCGCAAATCGGCGAAACGTTGATCGATGCGATTCATACGGCGGCCCGTGGCTGCGGTGAGACAATGAATGAGAAAGAGGTCGTCCTGCGGGAGAAAACCCGGCGACAAAGGCGAGTCAACGCCCGCATCTCATTCCGTCCGGCCCGCTTGCGCGTTGTCACGGGCGGCGACCGTGTGAACGTCTTTGTCTCCGCGACCGGACAGATTGACCAGGATCCGCTGCTCGGGTCGCATATCACGAGCCAGGCGCAGGGCCAGGGCGATGGCGTGGCTGGATTCCAACGCCGGCAAGATGCCTTCGGTGCGCGTCAACAGATGGAACGCAGCCAGGGCTTCGTTGTCGTCTACACCCAGATACTGGGCGCGACCGGTGTCCTTCAGCCAGGCGTGCTCCGGACCGACGCCGGGATAATCCAATCCGGCCGATACCGAGTGGGTTTCGGTGATCTGTCCGGCATCGTCGCATAGCACATAGGTTCGGTTGCCGTGCAGGATCCCGGGACGGCCGGCCGCCAGCGATGCGGCGTGACGACCGCTGGCCAATCCGTCTCCGGCCGCCTCGGCACCGAAAATGGCGACATCACGATCGTTCAGAAACGGATGGAACAGGCCGATCGCATTGCTGCCGCCGCCGACGCAGGCAACCAGGGCGTCGGGCAGGGCGCCGTACCGGTCGAGCATCTGCGCTCGGGCTTCGCGGCCGATAACGGCATTGAAATCCCGGACCATCATCGGATACGGGTGCGGACCGGCGACCGTGCCGATGATGTAGAAGGTGTCGGCAACATGGGTGACCCAGTCGCGCAGCGCTTCGTTGAGCGCGTCCTTGAGCGTTTGCGAGCCGGAGGTGACCGGCACCACCTGGGCGCCGAGCAGCTTCATCCGGTAGACATTGATTGCCTGCCGCTCGATATCGACGGCGCCCATGTAGACGACGCATTCCAGGCCCAGGCGCGCTGCCATCGTTGCCGAGGCAACACCGTGCTGACCGGCGCCGGTCTCGGCGATCACGCGGCGCTTGCCCATGCGCCGAGCGAGCAAGGCCTGGCCCACCGTGTTGTTGATCTTATGCGCTCCGGTGTGATTCAGATCCTCTCGTTTCAGCAGAATCTGTGCTCCGCCGTTCTCCCGGCTCAAGCGCTCGGCGTGGTAGATCGGGCTCGGTCGGCCGACATAGTCGGCCAGATCGCGGTCCAGTTCGGCGATGAAGTCCGGATCCTTGCGATAGCGTTCGTAGGCTTCGGTGAGCTCCGTCAGCGGCGCCATCAGGGTTTCAGCGACGTAACGGCCGCCAAAATCGCCGAAACGGCCTTCGGCGTCCGGCCAGGCGGCATAGTCGATCGGGTTCGTCATCAGCATCGGTACTCCGCTACCGGTTGCAGCCGTGGGCAAACCAGCAGTTTCGCATGACCGAATGGTTCGTGTCCGTGGTTTCGCAGCAAGCGGGACTGCCGCGTCCTCAAGCCAGCTCGAGTGCCGGACAGCAGTTCGATCGGACTATCACTACGATCACGGGTTCGGACGACGACCCAGGATCAACGACGGTTGAACGCCGCGCGTGCGGCGGCCACGAAAGCACGCATGCGCACTGCGTCCTTGACCCCTGGCGCAGACTCGATTCCGGAAGAGACATCGACCGCGAATGGTCGCACCGCCCGGATCGCTTCGGCAACGTTGTCCGGGTCCAATCCGCCTGCCAGAATCAGGCGCCGAGCGATTCGTGGCCAGCGCGCCAGATCCAGGCGCTGACCGCTGCCACCGGCGGCACCCGGTGCGTGGCCGTCCAGCAGCAACGCTTCGGCAGTCGGGTACTGCCGTGTCAGCGCAGCAACATCGACCGCCGGTCCAGCCATCCCGAGAGCCTTCCAATACGGGGTGCCGCCGGCCAGACAGTCCAGCTCGCCTTCATTGCCGTGAAACTGGAGGCGATCCGGTGCGATCGAGCCGATCGCTTCGGCGACGAAACCGGCGTCGGCGTCGCGCAACAGCACGACGACGCGGGCGCCGGTAGCGGCTCGACGGATCAGGCCCGTCAACTCAACCGCCTGGCCCAGGGTTACGCGCCGTGGACTGTTCTCGGCAAGCACCAGTCCCAGATAGTCGACCCCCAGATCAAGGGCCAACTCGACGTCAGCGGCACGAGTCAGGCCGCAAAACTTGATCGCGGTGGCGATCACGGGTCGTCACACTCCAGCTCGGGCGGCAGGCCCAGGCCACGCGGATAGCGCGGGCCAAGAAAGGTCAGACCATTCGGTGCCGCGGTGGCGCCGGCCACCCTGCGGCTGCGATCGGCCAGTAGTTCGCCGAGCCAGGACCGCGGCTGATCGCCGCGTCCGATCGGCAACAGGGAACCGACGATATTGCGCACCATGTGCTGCAAGAAGGCATTGGCTTCGATCTCGATGATCACCTGGTTGCCGTCCCGACGCACGGACAATTCGTGAATGGTCCGCCGTGGCGAGCGCGAGCCGCAAGCCCCTGCGCGAAAAGCACTGAAATCATGCTCGCCAAGCAGTGCCTGGGCCGCTTCATGCATGCATTCGGCGTTCAACGGTCGGCGCTCCCAGGTCAAGTGATCGGCGAACAGCCCAGGTCGGACCGGTCGGTTCAGGATCCGATAGCGATAACGGCGCCGACGGGCACTGAAGCGGGCATGGAAACCGGCATCGACTGCGCCGACCCAGGTCGCCGCGACTGTTCGTGGCAATCGCGTGTTGACGCCGAGCAGCCAAGCACGCGACGAGCGCGGAGCCGTACTGTCGAAATGCACGACCTGGTTCTGGGCATGGACGCCGGCATCGGTTCGGCCGGCGGCCCAGGTAGCGATTGCCTCGTCGGCGACCCAGGACAAGGCCGCCTCCAGGGTCGCCTGCACGGTCGGGCCATGGCTCAGCCGCTGCCAACCGAGGAAGCCGCTGCCCTCGTACTCCAGTGCGAGGGCGAAACGCTGAGGCGGCGGCTGCGCCGCCTCAGTCACAGGCTTGCCAGCAACTTCCGGGCTTCGTCGCGCTGACCGGTATCGCCTTCGCCGAGCACCTCTTCCAGCATCGCCTTGGCGCCTTCCGGATCGCCCATGTCGAGGTACGCGCGAGCCAGCTCGAGCTTGGTGGCCGCCTCGTCCATTGCGGCATCCATGTCGTCTTCGACCGCTGCCGTGGCACCGGCGCTGGAGCGCTCGACGGGCTCGGTCTCAAGACTATCAGGGAATTCCAGCGTCGACATGGCGTCATCGTCATCATCGGTCACCGACACCGGCGAACTCGAAGTGTCGCTTGTCCGATCGCGATCCAGCAGCGTCGGCTCGAACTCGATCGGGGCGGCTTCTTCCGCCTCGGACTGCAGATCAATCTCCTGCTCCATTTCAAAATCGGCGCCGGTGATGTCGTGCACAACCGCCCGCACAGGCGCCGGTTCCGGCGCAGGTTCGGCAGCAGCGGTCGGCAGGTAGTCATCAAGATCATTCTCGTCGGCCCACGCCGGTTCCGACTCTTCGGCGTCGATGCCACCGCCATCCTGGAACAACGGATGCCCTGGCAGCAATTCCCGACCCATGCTCTCGACCTGCTCCCACTCGGCGCTACCAAGGACGCCAGGGCGGCCGGCATAGCGTTCGGCCCAGTCCGCGAACTGGTCGCGCTCGCCTTCGGCGTAGTACAGGCTGATGAGCTCCAGATACGCACCGTGATCGCTCGGATTCTGCTCGATCTGGAACTTCAATGCTTCCGCCTCGTCCTCAACCGACGCCGGCACCGCTGGCACCGCGCCAGGCTTGCTGGCGCTCGGTTCGCCGAACAGATCGGCCACCGACCGCTTCTGTTCGCCCCCTACCGTCGCGACGGCAGCCTGGCGCTGACGTCGCGCCAACAGGATCACGACCAGGATCAAGACGATGGCGACCGCTCCAGCGCCAAGCACGAGCGGCTGCATGTACCAGGGACTGCTGGCCGGTGCCGACGGCGGCACCACGGTGCTGGTGGTCGTCGCCGGTGGCGTCGTCACCACAGGATCGGGGCGAGTCTCGACCACCGGTTCGACCGGCGCCACGGCCACCGGCTCGGCGTCGTCGGCGAACGGGTCGGAGTCAGCCGCCAGTGCAGCTTCCCAATCGTCATCGCTCATCTCGCCGGGATCGGTTTCGTCCAGCAAGCCGGTGTCGGCAATGGCGGTGTCGTCGTCCAGATCGATCGATGCGTCATCGTCCGGCATCAGCGGCTCGTCGTCGATCGATATCGGCGGTACGACCGCCTGAACCGGCTCCTGCGAAACAGGCTCCTGCGAAACGATTGGCGACGGCAGCGGCTGCGCTGAGGCCTCGGCCAGACGCTGCTGCAATTGAGCCAGCTCGCCGTCCTTCAGCTCAAGCAGTCGGGCATTCTTCGCATTCAGTTCCTCGAGGTCGCGAACACGTGACGCCAGCTCCTCGACCTCCTGTTCGCGGCTGCGCAGGTCCTCACGAGCACGCTGCAGATCCGCTTGTACTTCGGCCACGTTGGCCCCTCCCTGTTCGGTGCCGGGGCGACCGGCAGCTTGACGAGTGTCGGCATCCGATCGCGGTGGCAGCAGTTCCAGGCGGGCATCGGGGGCTGATGGCGTCGCTGCCGTCGGCGACGGCCGCGGCGCGGCGCCGGCATCGGCCAGGGTCGCGGCGCGAATGCCGACCCAGACCTGATTCTGGCGTGCCACTTCCTGGCTCGCCTCGCCACTGCGGACAGCTACGTCGTCCGGAATGCGCAGCACTGCACCGGCCTTCAGCGCGTTGATGTTGTCGGCAAAAAAGGCGTCCGGGTTCTCACGCTGCAATGCCACCATCATCTGGTTGACGTCGACGCCGGCGGCGCCAGCGTATTCGTCAGCGATATCGAACAGCGCGTCTCCGCGATGGACGGTATAGGTCCGACCGCTCGGTGGAGGCGGCACCGGCGTCGGGCTGGCTGGCGTCGGGGTGGGGGTCGGAGTTGGCCGCGTCGAGGGCGGCGGCGCGAAGCCAGTCGGCGGTCGAGCCGGGGGCGCTGTCGGCGCAGGCGACGGTTGGACTGGGGTCGCTTCAGGCTCGGCCGGGGTCGGTTCAGGTTCAGCCACTGCCGGCGCCGGCTCTTCGGCCAGCGCCTGGGTCTCAGCGGGAGTCGGCGGCGTCGGCGGTGGCGTCGGAGCGATGACCGGTGTCGTCGGCGGTGTCGTCACCGGTGGTGCGACGCGGGTGATCGTACTTGGCTGTGTGCCGACCGGCGGATCCAGAAGGATGCCGTATTCGCGCAGCAGGCGGCCTCCACCCCAGCTGGCTTCGACCAGCAGGGTCAGGAACGGCTCCCGGATCGGATCGTCGCTACGGACCTGGATGACCGTCTGGCCGCGATCGTTCTGCACCACCTCGAACCGCAGCAGTGCCGGCACCCGGGCCCGGTCCAGGCCGACCCGGGTGAAATCCTCCATGGTTGCCAGCCGGGCAGTCATGCCTTCGGCCTCGCCAGGGAACGCTTCGCGGACCAGGATCTCCGCTTCAAGTGGCTGATTCAGCCGGGATTGCACCAGGATCTCGCCCAGCCCCAGCGCATGGGCGGCACCGGACGCGACGGTCAGCAGCCAGGCCGCAATCAGGACACGGATTTTCATTGGCCTTGTTCCCCCTATTTCCCACCCTGGCGGCAGTTTACCAGCCCCCAGGTACGAAGTCGCCTTACGATTAGGCCGCAACTATAGATCACGAAACGTCTTTTACCAACAATTCGGCCACCTGAACAGCGTTAAGTGCGGCTCCCTTGCGAATATTGTCGGCGACGACCCACAAGTTCAGGCCTCGATCCAGGAACAGATCGTCACGAATTCGGCCGACAAACACCGGATCCTTGCCCGCGGCATGGCTCACTGGAGTCGGGTAGCCACCAGCAACCGGCTCGTCGACGACGACCACCCCTTCCGCCTTTGACAGCAACTCGCGCGCCGCCTGAGCCGATAGTGTGTCACGCGTCTCAATATGGCACGCGAGCGCATGCCCATAGAACACCGGTACGCGCACGCAGGTCGGATTCACCTGGATGGTGTCGTCTTCGAGAATCTTCTGCGTCTCCCAGACCATCTTCATTTCCTCACGGGTGAAGCCGTTGTCCATGAAGCTGTCGATATGCGGGATCAGGTTGAAGGCAATCTGTACCGGAAACCGTTCCGGCTTCGCATCCTGGAAGTTGAGCATGCGCGCAGTCTGCTTGCCCAGTTCTTCCATCGCCGATCGACCGGCGCCGGACACCGACTGATAGCTGGCGACATTGATGCGGCGGATGCCGACGGCACGATGGATCGGCGCCAGAGCGACCAGCATCTGCATGGTCGAGCAGTTCGGGTTGGCGATGATTCCGCGCGCCTTGTGTCCGGCGATCGCATGCGGGTTGACCTCACTGACGACCAGGGGCACGTCCGGTTCATTGCGAAAGTGGGAGGTGTTGTCGATGACCACGGCACCGGCGGCCGCCGCTCGCGGCGCGTGCTCGGCCGACACCGAACCACCAGCGGAAAAGAATGCAATGTCGACGCCCGTGAAATCGAACCCGTCCAGATCGCGCACGGTGATCGGGCGACCGCCATAGCGCAGGGTTTCACCGGCCGAGCGGGCACTGGCGAGCGGGATCAGTTCGGAGACCGGAAACCGGCGCTCCTCCAGGATCGATAGCAGCGTCTCGCCGACAGCGCCGGTGGCACCGGCGACGGCAACCCGAAGCTTCTTTTCAGTCATAGATTCGCTCGCTGGTGGAAGGACGGCGGCCCGTATGGTTTCGCCGATGCAGCCCTACATGATGCGCGATCACTGGGGGGTCAGGTCAATTCCCCGCACTGACCGCGATGGCGCAGGTATTGGTCGAGCAGGACCAGGGCGACCATTGCTTCGGCGATCGGCACGGCGCGGATGCCGACGCAGGGATCGTGGCGCCCGGTAACCGAGACTTCGACCGGTTCACCGTCGACATCGATCGAGCGTGCCGGCAGGCGCAGGCTGGAGGTCGGCTTCAGTACGATCGAGCAGGTCACCGGCTGGCCACTGCTGATGCCGCCGAGGATGCCGCCGGCATGGTTGCTCTCAAAACCGTCCGGCGTCATCAGATCACGGTGTTCACTGCCCTTCTGCGCTGCCGAGGCAAAGCCATCGCCGATTTCGACGCCCTTGACCGCATTGATGCTCATCAGCGCCGCCGCGAGCTCGGCGTCGAGCTTGCCGTACAAGGGGGCCCCGAAACCGGCCGGCACGCCTTCGGCGACGACATCGATACAAGCGCCTATCGAATCGCCGGACTTGCGCAGCGCGTCCATATACGCCTCCAGCTCCGGCACCATCGCCGCGTCGGGCCAGAAGAACGGGTTGCGTTCGACCTCGTCCCAATCGAAATCGGCGGGCGCCAGTTCACCCAATTGCGACAGGTGGGCTCGAATGCGGATGCCCATGGACTCGTGCAGGTATTTTTTTGCGATCACTCCGGCGGCGACGCGCATTGTCGTCTCGCGCGCAGACGAACGGCCGCCACCGCGATGGTCGCGGATGCCGTACTTGGCCTGGTAGGTGAAGTCGGCATGTCCGGGCCGGAACACCCGGGCCAGATCGTCATAGTCCTTGCTGCGGGCGTCGGTGTTGCGAATCAAAAGTGCGATCGGTGTGCCCGTGGTCCGGCCCTCGAAGACACCGGACAGGATCTCGACTGTGTCGACCTCGCGCCGCTGCGAAGTGTGCCGGCTGCGGCCGGTGGCGCGTCGGCCGATATCGGCGACGAAGTCGTCGGCAGCGATTGCCAGGCCCGGCGGACAGCCGTCGACGACGCAACCGATCGCCGGCCCATGGCTCTCGCCGAAGGTGGTAACGCGGAACAGATGGCCGAAGGTGTTGTGCGACATGGCGCGAAGCCTACCCGATCCGGGCGTCGAACATGCAGCTTGTCTTGAACTCAGTAGGCGGCGCGAAAGCACTCCACGATCGGGGTCAAGGCTCGGCGCCAGCGCTGGAGCAGGACCGGGTCGGCCATTGGATCGCTTTCCCGTACCGCGCTCAGCATGCTCTCCAGCCATCGCTCATGAAGCCACGGCGCTACCGGCGCCCGACCGCTGCGTGAGTGCACATGGGCCATCTCATCGACTGTTCGCCGAACGATTCCGGAACCGGCGGCGAAGCTGATCGCGGTGCTGATCCCCCGACGCAATGCCTTGTTCTGCTGCGTGAAATCGGTTTTCCGGAACAACGGCGCGATGCTGGGATCGCTGTCGAGCAGGATCTGGTAGAAGCGTTCGATGAAGTCGCGGCGACGCAGGCACCGGCCATAGCTGCGCTGGATGTCGTTGAAGTCGTCGGCCATGATTGCGATCCTCGGCAAACATTACATTGTCGGCATCAAGCCAGTATCGTCATTGACCTGAATCAAGCGCGGGCCAGTCCAGCCTTAGCGCAGCCACCCGAGCGCCAATGCCGCATGAGCCTGCCGAGCCTCCCCTGCCC
This sequence comes from uncultured Rhodanobacteraceae bacterium, assembly GCA_964522235.1. Lineage (GTDB taxonomy): Bacteria > Pseudomonadota > Gammaproteobacteria > Xanthomonadales > UBA2363 > Pseudofulvimonas. The sequence goes on along the minus strand of CAZFUH010000037.1, from coordinate 4,875 downwards.
CACCCTTGCCGGAAATGCCGATCGACCGCCAATCCACCTGGGTTTGATCGCCGGCGCGCTGCTGGGCATGTTTGCAGTGCCAGCGACCATGGCCCAGGACCCGCTGCCGCGAACCCCGGCCGAGTATCTGCAGCGCATGGACCTGGATGGCGACGGCGCGATCAGCCTGGCCGAGTACCGCGACTACATGAGCCGGGGCTTCCGGCACATGGATCTCGACGGCAACGGCATCCTGGAAGGTGCCGAACTACCGGTACCCGGCGCCCGGCCGGTGCATCTGAGCGATCATCTGGAAGCGCTGCGCCGCGCCTTTCAGCGCCAGGATCTGAACGGCGACGGCTACCTTGACGTGCACGAACTGGCCGCACCGCCGCGCTGACCACTGCCCTGTCAGGTGGCGGCAAAAAAGCCGCGGATGGTCTTGATGTCGTCGCAGTGCGGCATCGGCGGCAGTGCCGCCAGAATGCGTCGACCATAGGGCTTGTTGCGTGCGCGCGGATCGAGCAAGGCGACCACGCCGCGATCGGCTGTGCTGCGGATCAACCGTCCAACCCCCTGCTTCAGGGTCAACGCCGCCTGCGGCAGTTGCCAGTCGTTGAACGGGTCGCCACCTTCGGCTCGGATCGCGGCCATGCGGGCGCTGAGCACCGGGTCGTCCGGCGGCGCGAACGGCAGGCGGTCGATGACGACAAGGGACAGCGCTTCGCCGGGCACGTCGACACCCTCCCAGAAGCTCGCTGCGCCGAGCAGAATGCCATCGCCAGCGGCGCGAAACGCCTCCAGCAGTCGATGCTTGCCGCCTTGCCCCTGAATGAACAAGGGAAAGCGGACGCGGCCGGGCAAGGCTTCGGCGGCATAACGCAGCGCCCGGTGCGAAGTGAACAACAACAGTGCCCGACCCTGCGCGGCCTCGACCAGCTCGACCAGCTGTTCGACCATCGCCGGTAGCCAGGCCGGATGATTCGGTTCCGGCAAGCCGCGAGGCAGGTACAGCATGGCTTGCCGGCGAAAGTCGAACGGGCTGTCCAGCGCCAGGGTGCGTGCCTCGGCAAGACCGGTCCGGGTCAGAAACAACTGGAAATCGCCGTCGACCGCCAGTGTCGCCGAGGTGTGGATCCAGGCCGCCTTCGACAAGGCTCGGAACTGTGCCAACGGTGCGGCGACATTTAGCGGCGTCAGGCTGAGCCGAAAACCGCGCGCCGACAACTCGTACCAGCGAATATCGTCTTCCGGCTCGCCATCGCACTCAGCCCCGCACCAGCGCTGCAGACGCCGACGCAGTTCGGCCAGGCGTTCGCCAAGGTTGTCCATGCCCGGGCTGCTGCCAGCCAGTCCGGACAGCACGGCGGCCAGATCGGCCAAGGCGCTGTCGAGACTGGCGAGTGCGTCCTGGACCGGGTCATGGGTGTCCAGGCTCTCGGCACTGCCGCGGCCAGGCAGCGGGTCCAGGGCCAGGCGCAGATTCCGGTTCGAGATCTCGAGCGCGTCCAGGGGAGCACGAACCAAGGCCAGTGCGCCGCTGACCTGGCCGCACTCGGCCAGCAGATCGGTGGCCAGATCACGGAGCATGAAATCGGTCACCGCTGCACCGAGAAACTGCGCTGCGGTCTCCGGAAACTGGTGCGCCTCGTCGAGAATGAATGCATGGGCACCCGGCAGGATCTCGCCGAACCCCTCCTGCTTGAGCGCGAAGTCGGCCAGCAGCAAATGATGATTCACGACCACGACATCGGCATCCTGGGCCTTGCGCCGGGCCTTGACGACGAAACAGTCGGCATACATCGGGCAATCACCGCCCAGGCAGTTGTCGCGGCTGGAGGTCACGCGCAACTTCAGCGGCACGGCCTCGGCCAGCGGCGGGAAGCCGTCGAGGTCGCCGTCCTTGCTGCGGCCGGCGAACTCACGCAGTTGCTGCAGGGTTTCGTTGTCCTCGCGGCGATTGCGCCGACCATCGCGCCAGGCCTGGTCCAGGCGATACAGGCACAGGTAGTTGCCGCGGCCCTTGAGCAGGGCGACCCGAGGTCGGACGCCCATGGCCTGGCACACGCGCGGCAGATCGCGCAGAAACAGCTGGTCCTGCAGGGCCTTGGTGCCGGTCGAAATGATTACGCGCCGACTCGACAACAGCGCTGGCACCAGGTAGGCATAGGTCTTGCCGGTGCCGGTACCGGCCTCGGCGACCAGGGCGCCGCGTTCACCAATCGTCCGTTCGATCGCCTCGGCCAGGGTCTGCTGCGCCGGCCGGGCGACAAATCCCTGGACCTCGGCAAAGGCGCCTCCAGCGCCGAGCACGGCGACGGCCGCCGATCCACGATCGCCCGCCTCGGTCCAGTCGCTGCCTGCAGTCATTGCCGGGATGCCGCTCAATCCGCAGGCACCGTGCGAGAGCCTGCCCATTCGCGCAACGCCTGCACCTGCTCGGCCATCAGCACCGACAACGGCCGAGTGTCGCGCAGTTCCTGTTGCAGCAGGCTCTGGCTGACGTCACCGCCTTCGGCGTGGGCAGCAAACATCGCACTGACGATCGCCTGTTCGATCTCGGCACCGGAAAAACCGTCGCTGTGCGCGGCCAACTGGTTCAGATCGAACGCCTGCGGATCGATATCGCGTCGACGCAAGTGCAGACGGAAGATCTCGGCACGGACTTCGTCGCCCGGCAGGTCGACAAAGAAGATTTCGTCGAAGCGACCCTTGCGCAGCAGCTCTGGCGGCAGTTCGCGCACAGCGTTCGCCGTCGCCACCAGCACCACCGGCGACTTGCGTTCGGCCATCCAGGTCAGAAAATAGCCGAGCACGCGCCGCGATACGCCGCCATCACTGTCCTGGCCGGCGCTGGCCAGCCCCTTCTCGATCTCGTCGATCCACAGCACGCACGGCGCCAGTTGCTCGGCGGAGGCCAGCGCTTCGCGCAGATTGCGTTCCGTTTCACCTTGATACTTATTATATAATGTACCAAAATCGAGACGCACGAGCGGGACACCGAAGCCACCGGCCACGGCCTTCGCCGCCAGCGACTTGCCGCAACCCTGGACGCCGAGCAGCAGGATGCCCTTGGGCGGATCCAAACCGGGCGGTGGCGTGTCCGCAAGCAGGATCGCTCGGCGCTGCGCAACCCAGCGCTTGAGCCGAGACAGGCCGGCAACATCGGCGAACTGCGCGGTGTCGTATTCGAAATGCAGATACCCGGACCGGTTGAGCAGCTCGAACTTGAGTTTGGCCAGGGCCGGAAGATCCCCCGGTCCGAGCGCGCCATCGGCAAAGATCAGATGCCGGGCGATGCGCCGTGCCTCGACCGCATCCAGGCCGGTCAGGTTTCGGATCACGGCGTTCAGCGCCGACGCGTCGATCTCGACCTGACGACCGCCGTGCTCGCCGGCATAGCGCTCAGCCTCTTCCAGGACGATCTGGCGCAGGATCTGATCCCCGGGCAGACGCAGCGGAAAGCGCAGCCCGAATCGCTCCAGTTCAGTCGCCAGCTCGATCTTGGCGCCAACCATGACGATGACGTGGCCGGCACTTTCGTGGCGCTGCAGGATCTCGCGCAAACTTCGCTGGGTCGCCGGGTAGCCCAGGTAGGGATGAAAGTCGAACAGCAGGTAGATGCCGCGCTGGCCGGCGCCACGGATCGCGGCCAGGGTCGAAGTCACGTCGTTGCCCGGCCGCTCATCGTCATCGATGTCGAGGTCGACCCGTTTCAGGCCTTCGGTGATCGACCAGCGAAACAGCGGCCGCAGCACTTTCGCCAACACATGCCGGAACAGCTCGACGACCCGCGCCTCGTCCGGCGTCTCGATCAGGATCAACGGGGTTTCAGCGCGTACCAGCGCGACCAGGTCCTGAGTCTCCGTCATGTTTGTCCATCGGTGGGCGCAAGCGGGCAACGATAGCAGACGGCCCGAGCCTCTCCACTGACAATCGGCTCGAATACCGACGATGCGGGCAACCTGGCGGTCAGTCGCTCGCCGTCTTGCCAGAGCCAGTGCAATCGTGGTCTGGGAACCTGCCGTGTTCTCTGCTGGCCGGTGGCCGGCTATACTGCGCGCTTTGATCCGCCCTGGACCGACGGAGCATGAAGCTCAGACTGCCTATTCTTGCCGCCAGCCTGCTGGCTGCCCTGCCCGGCTTCGCCGCCGACATCGAGGCCGGCCGACAGCTGGCCTACACCTGTACCGGCTGCCACGGCATCCCCGGCTACAAGAACGTCTATCCGCACTACAACGTGCCGCGGATCGGCGGCCAGACCAAGGAGTACCTGGTCCTGGCGCTGACCGCATACCAAACCGGCGAGCGCAGTCATCCGACCATGCGCGCGCAGGGCGAAGGCCTGAGCGAGCGGGAGATCGATCAGATCTCCGAGTATCTGGCCAGCCTGGGAGAATCGCAGCCATGATCGCAATCATGTTTCGTGGCTTGGCCTTGGCGCTGCTGTTTGCCAGTGCCCCGGCCGAAGCCGGCAATGCCGAGCGCGGCCAGGAAAAATCCGTCGTCTGTCAGGCCTGCCATGGCCCGGACGGCAACGGCGTCGGCGATCCGCAGTACCCGATCATTGCTGGCCAGTACGCCGACTACCTCGCGCACGCAATGCGGTCCTACAAGACCGGCGAACGCTCGGACCTGATCATGCAGGGTTTCATGGCCACGCTGAGCGAGCAGGACATCGCTGATCTGGCCGCCTGGTATGCCTCCCAGCAGGGTCCGTTGACCGATCTCACCGGCACCCGTTGACGAGATGGCAAAGCAAAGCAGATGAGCACGACAACCGGCCGCCGATCCAGGCGGCCGTTGTCGTTCTAGTGTGGTGCGTCGGAAGTTTGGTACCGTTATCGCGCCGTGGATTCGGTCCCGAGACAAGGCGCGAGGAGGAGTCATAGCAGC
>CAZFUH010000036.1:0-17663 GCA_964522235.1 uncultured Rhodanobacteraceae bacterium | reverse complement strand
AGGGGACTGAAAATCCCCGTGTCGGCGGTTCGATTCCGTCCCTGGCCACCATCGAAGACCCCTGGTCGTATTCGACCCGAGCCGGCGCGCGATCGGCCCAGACCAAGCACACATGCCATTGCTCGTTGAGTTGATGCGGGATGGATGCAACGGGACTCATTGCCGATCGTCGGCGGATCGAGCTTCTGCGGCGCTGCGCAGGACGGCGTGCGGGCGCGGCTGGATCGGAGTGCCCCGTTCAGCGGCGACGGCGTGGGTGAGTTCGGCGCCGAGCAGCAGGATCAGGCCGGAGTAGAACACCCACAGCAGCAGCACGATCACCGCCGCCGCCGGGCCGTAGGCGCTGCCGACTTCGGATTTGTCCAGGTACAGGCCGATCACGAACTTGCCGACGACGAACAGGCCGGTGGTCAAGGCGGCGCCGATCAGGGCATCGCGCCAGTGGATGATCGCATCCGGCAGCGCCTTGAACACGCAAGCGAATACGGCAACGAAGACGACGAAGGACAAACCGGCCTCGACCAGCCGCCAAACCAAGGTGTCGCCGCGCAAGTAGTAGGCGATGACAGCGCTGACCGTCAGCGAGATCACCAGCAGCACGATCAGGGTGAGCAGCATGCCGATCGCCTGGGCGCGCGAGCGCAACCAGCCGAGCCAGGCCCTTTTTGGCTGCGGCTGCACGTTCCAGACCCGATTGAGCGCGCCTTGCAGCTGCGCGAACACGGCCGATGCCGCGAACAGACTCACGCCCAGGCTGATCAGCCCGGCGACGGTGCCGGTGCCGGGCCGGCTGCTGGCATTGGCGACGACCAGGTCGGCAGCTTCGGCAGCACGCTCGCCGACCAGATCGGGCAGGCCGCCGAGCACGCGCGCCTGCAGCGAAGGATCCAGTGAACTGACCAGCCACAAGCTGAGCACCAGCAACGGGGCAAACGACAGCGCCGCATAGAACGCCAATGCGGCAGCGCGGGTCATCAGCTCGTCGTCACCGATACTCGAAATCGTCTGTTTGACTATGCGCAAGCTGGCTCGGAATCTCGCACCCATCATCCGCTCTCGTATGTCGACTACAGCGTGTATTGTGCACTGGCGAAGATCAAGCCTATGTCGATCGCAACCAAAATCGCGGACATGCGAAGATCGTCCGACCAAGACCCGGATCTGACTGTCATGTCGATGTCGAGCTCGTCACCCCGGATTCTGCCTCGCGCCATCCAGATCGCGACCAATCGCTGCAATCGATTCCGGCCAAGGTTGCGTGGAGCTTAGCCGATGTGCCTGATCGGCCTGGCGCTGGATGCGCATCCATACTGGCCTCGAGTACTGGTCGGCAACCGCGACGAGTTTCACGACCGCGCCAGCGCGGCTCTGGCCGAGTGGCCGGACCTGCCTGGAACCTATGGCGGCCGCGATCTGGTCGCCGGCGGCAGTTGGTTGGCGCTGCGTGAGCGACGACTGGTCGCGGTAACCAATGTCCGGCGCATGATGACCAGTGCGATTGGCTCGCCTTCGCGCGGCTGGCTGGTGCGTGACTTCGTCAGCAGCAATATCGAACCACCGGCGTTTCTTCAGCAGCTGCGCGAACGCGCCGACGATCACGCCGGCTTCAACCTTTTGCTGGGCGATGCCGATGGCATGTGGTTTGCCAGCAATCGTCCGCACTGGCAGTACCAGCGCCTGGAGCCGGGCCTCCACATTGTCGCCAATGCCAGCTTGGACATGCCTTGGCGCAAGTCCGAGCGCCTGCGCTCGGCGCTGGCGGCCTGGTGCGACACCGGCGAACGGGAGATCCAGCCACTGCTGGCCGCACTGGCTGACGAAACCCCGGCCGAGGATGCCGACCTACCCGAGACCGGGCTGCCGCTGGCGCGGGAGCGAATGCTCTCGCCAGTGTTCATCCGTGGCCAGCACTACGGTACTCGCGCCAGCACGGTGATACTCGACGACGGCCGCGGCCAACAGCGCATCCTCGAACAACGTTATGCCCCCGGTGGCGTGCCGGATGGCCGTACCGAGTTGTGCCTTCGATACGGCGCGAGCGGGATCCGGGAGTCGCCTCGCGACCCGCTTGCCGGGCCATAGAGGCGCCGCGAGCGCGCGCTCGACGGAAGAAAGTTGAAATACGGGCTATGCCGGTTCACGAATCGGTACCGCCAGCGGCTGCTTGCGCACGAAGCGCGCTCGCGCCTCGTGATACGAGCGATCGGCCCCGAAGAAATTGCGATGCATATGCGCCAGCTCCTCGGCGGCATAGCTTTCCAAGGGCTTGCTGCGCTCGTCGGCGTCACGACGACGACGCTTGGCTGCCAAGGCCTTGCGCACCGATTGTGTCGTCGATACCGGCTCAACACGTTGCTCGAGCTCGGCTCGGAACGCATTGACATCGTCGGCGAACGCCGCATCGATCATGCCGATGCGCTCGGCACCGGCGGCGGTCAGCGGCAGCAATTGTTCTGTCAACGCCTCGGCCTGCTCGATACCGACCCGGCGCGGCAGCAGGTAGGTCCAGTACTCGGACCCGTACAGCCCGCCCATCCCCTTGTAGTGCGGATTCAAGACGACACCGCTGCGCGCCCAGACCAGGTCCGCCGCCAGGGCCAGAATCGCGCCGCCAGCGCCGGCGTTGCCGTGCATTGCCGCGATCACCAGTTGGCTGTCGGTGACCAGGATCTCGCGCACCAGGGCATTCATCGCCTGAATATTGCGCCAGGATTCCAGGGCCGGGTCGGTGGCCGCCTCGATCATGTTCAAGTGGATGCCATTGCTCCAAAGGTCCAGACCTCCGAGCAGGACGATGACCCGCGTCGGCTGCTGCTTGGCGCGGATCAGGGCGCTGCGCAGGCGCTCGCATTGCCCAGTCGACATCGCGCCGTTGTAGAAGTCGAACTGCAGCCAGCCGATCGCTCCAGTCTGGTGATAGCGGATCTCGCGCCAGCTCGGTGCCGCATCCGGCTCCGTCTCGGCCACCGGCAACTCGCGAACCTTGGCAAGGCGTTGCGATCCCAGCGCCAAGGTGGCCGGCAACTTGATGCCGTCATCCGCGCGCAGATGAGTGATCCACACCGCACCATCGGCGCAGGCCACGCAGACCGAACCATCGCGGCGCGCCAGGACCCGGCCGGGGCGCCCGCGCAACACCGCCTCGCGATGGCCGCCGAACAGGCGACAGCGCAAGCCGAGCAGTTCTGTACCGGCGCCGGGCGCGCCATCGCTGCTGCGAACATGGCGCAGGATGGTCTCGGTGTCCATCCGCCAGTCGATCCGACGCTGTGCTGCACGCATCGTCGGCCGCAGCCGGCCGCGTACCGATGCCGGCGCCGCAGCAAGCGGATACGGCCGGTGTTCGCCGGATTCGTAGCGCTCCACCGCCTGCAGCAATGCCCGAACCGCCGCCTCGGTGACCTCATGGCGGTACAACTGGCTCTTCTCTACCGCACGCATCGGAAATTCGGCGGTCGCCCAGATGTCGCCGGCATCCATCTCTGCGACCGCCTGCAACACGGTCACGCCCCAGCTGTGCTCGCCATCAAGAATGGCCCAATCCAGGGATGACGGTCCACGGTCGCCGACAATCCCGGGATGAACGATCAGGCAGACATGGCGGCGCCAGACTTCGTCTGGGATTGCCGTCTTCAACATCGGCGCCACGATCAGTTCCGGCCGTTCGCGTTTTACCGCAACCCGCATCGCCTCACCGTCGGCGACCACGGCGACTGCGACACGATGACCGCGTTCGCTGAGTTCGGCCCACGCACGTTGCGACAATCCGTTGTGCGCACTGCACAGAAACAGGATTCTCAAGGCCATTGCACTCCCCTTTGGCAATCGGTTCGAGATCTGTACGTTGCCGCCAGTTCGCTTTCCTCCGGCTGCGACCTTCGCGGCGACTTGTTGCCCTTGCGGCTTGATCGGTTATCGCAGAGAACCGAGACAGGAACTGCCGACGTGATCACACTACAAAATATTTTTTTATTTATGCGGACTGATTGCTAATTGCTTCTCAGTTGCCGACGGCCTTGGATCACGAACGGCAGGTGTTCAAGCTCGCATTGCAAGTGTGGTGCGTCGCTCTTGGCGGCCCACGCAGTCGGAACTGGAAACCTGGAACCGACGCTGCCGAAGCGCTACCGTTGATGCCCCTCGACACCAAGGTGCGCCCCGATGCCATCGCTGCTGATCTACGGAGCCAACGGCTATACCGGTCGTCTGATCGCGGCCGAAGCGAAGCGCCGCGGCATCGACGCAATCGTCGCCGGCCGCCGCGAAGGCGAACTCATCGCGCTGGCCGACGAGCTGAGCCTGCCGCACCGCTGCTTCACGCTCGATTCCGTCGATCACGTCCGCGCTCAACTCGCCGGCGTGACCGCCGTCCTGCATTGCGCCGGACCGTTCTCGCAAACCACCGCCCCGATGCTCGCTGCCTGTCTGGCAGCACGCGTGCACTACCTGGACATCACCGGTGAGATCGACGTCTTCGCACATTGTCATCGCCACCATCAGCAAGCCGCCGAGGCCGGGATCACGGTGCTTCCGGGCACCGGATTCGATGTCGTCCCGACCGACTGTCTGGCGGCAATGCTGAAGCGACGACTGCCCGATGCCGTACGGCTGGTGCTGGCGTTCGAGGCTGGTGGCGGCGCCAGTCCGGGCACCGCCAAGACCAGTGTCGAGGGGCTGGCCGATGGTGGGCGTGCACGCATCGACGGCGAGATCCGGCGCGTGCCCTTGGCCTGGAAGTCGCGAGACTTTCTCCGCAATGGCCAGGCACGTTCGGCAATGACGATCCCGTGGGGCGATGTCTACACCGCCTACGTATCGACCGGCATCGCCAACGTCGAAACCTATATGGCAGTGCCGCCGGCGACGATCCGGCGCCTGCGCCGGCTGCGCTGGATCGCGCCGCTGCTCGGCCTGGGGCCGGTCCAGCGCCTGCTGCAACGACGCGCGGCACGGACGCCCGGACCCGATGCGCAGCGACGTGCACGCACCGGCTGCCATGTCTGGGGGGAAGTCGAGAACGCGGCCGGAGTACGTCGTCGTCTGGAACTGAAGACGCCGAACGGCTACGAGCTGACCGTCAGTGCTTCGCTCGGCATTGCCGAACACGTACTTGCCGGCGCCGTTGCGCCCGGGTTTCATACCCCGTCGACGCTGATGGGCGCCGACTATGTACTCGGCCTGCCCGGTGTCCAGCTGATCGAACCGGATGCAGAGAGCGCCGGGGCGTAGCGCGATGTCCGGTCGCGCACCGGGGTTCGGGCCGGTCAGCTGCGCTTGATGCGGTTCAGGATCTCGCTGCGCGCCTCGCGCAGGATCGAACCGCGGTCCAGCGAATCGACAATCTCGCGTACCACACGCTTGGGGCCATCGGCGCCCCAGCTCTTGCCCTGGACCAGCCAGCGTTCGACGGCACGGCCGACGATCAGGGTCGCATACCAGGCCAAGGCGCCCTGGGCACCGGCGGTGACCACGGTCGACAGACCGATGCTGACCGCTTTCAACGCGGACGCGGCGATGTGCACACCCCAGATGCCGGCCATCAGTGCCGCCAGCTGGGCGGCGATGGTGGCGATCAGTTTTCCGGCCTCGCGTCGGCTCAGCGGCAGTCCGTAGACCTTGCCCAGATGTACGACCAGGGCAACGTCGAGACCGGCGGCGGCGATCAGATCGGCGACCGGCACCGGGTTCAAAGCCACCGCGATCCCCTTGGCCAGACAATAGCCACGAATGACCTTGGCCGCCTGTGCCCGACGCAGCTCGGCGACACGCTGCGCGACCTGATCGACTAGTCGACCCGCGAACAGCCCGGCGTTGAGCGCGGCCAGGGTTTTGCCCTCGCGCTCCAGCACCTCCAGCAGACGCGACTGCAATGCCGCGATCTCCGGCGGCCGGGTCTGCTCGCTACGCCGTTCGCGGCCGTCGGCGCCGGTCTCGATCCGAGTCAGCGCTGCCGGCCTGGCGGCCGCAGCGATCACGTTGTCAGCCGGAAGCCTGGCGCCGGCATGGCTGCGCAACTGCGCCAGCAACCGGGCCTGTTGCTCGGCTGGAAAGCGATCGGCCTTGTTCAGGACCAGCAACAGCGGTCGACTGCTGTCCAGAAGTCGCAGCAGGGCCTCGCGCTCGCTGCGCACCGGATCGCCGTCGACCACGAACAACACCAGATCGGCGCGATCGGCAACCTCGTAGGCAAGCCGTTCGCGCGCCTCACCGTCGAGTTCATCGATGCCGGGGGTGTCGATCAGCACGACCTTGCCGGCGTCCTCGTCACGCCAGTCGGCCAACTGCTGGACCTGGGTGGTGCCGTGCAGCACTCCAACCTCGAACAGCTCGCGCCCGGCGAGCGCATTCAGCAGGGCCGACTTGCCGACGCTGACACGGCCGAACACGGCGATGTGCAGATCGCCACGTTCCAGCCTGCCGAGCATGGCCTCGACTTCGGCAAAATCGGCCGCCAATTGCTCGCGGATCCCGGCCGGAATGCCGGGATCGTCGCGCAGCGAGGCCAGGCTGTCGCGCATCCGCTGGCCGTGGCTACGGCTGCGCTCCGCTCGCGCCGTCGATTCGGCTTGATCGGCGACAACGTCGGTGGGCCGGTCGCGACCGCCGCGCCGGAACGGCCAGCGAAGCTTCAAAGCGGCACCACCGTGATCGACATTGGCGCGCTCCGCAGCCGGGGCCGTCAATCCGACCGCAGCAGCGGCAGATCGACACGCACCTCGACGTCATTGGAAATCAGCGAGGTATCGGTCCAGTCGCCGGTGCCGATATCGAAGTCGAGACGACGGATTGTCACTGCGGCGGTCAGCTGCGCCTGCTCGCCGTCGATCTCGAAGCGAAACGGAAACGTCAGCGGCACGGTCTTGTCGCGGATGGTCAAGTCGGCGTCGGCTTCGTAGCGATTCTCGCCAAGGGCACGAAAGGCGCGGGTGACGAAACGCGCGGTCGGGAACTTGCTGCCATGGAAGAACTCCGGCTCCTGCATGCCGCCGTCGTACTCTTCGATGCCGGTCGCCGCGCTGGTGACGTCGATCTCGACCTCGAACGAGGCCGCGTCCAGCGCTTCGGTGTCGAACACGATCTTTGCCGTGAACCGGGTGAAGCGGCCGTCGAAGGCTTCGCCCTGATAGCGACCTTGAAAGTCCAGCCGAGCCTCGGCGCCGGCTTGCCATTCGCCGGCAGCGGCGGTGATGGTCGTAAGCAACAGGGAAAACGGCAACAGCAAACGGATCATGAGCGTCTCCGGAATCGCGGCAACATGCTTCGCAACACATGGTCACGGTCGATGAAATGATGTTTCAGCGCGGCGCCGGCGTGCACACACAGTAGCGCAGCAAGCAGGCAAAGTCCGGCGAAATGCAGACCACCGGCAAGCGCCTTGAGTTCCGCGTCACGACCACTCAGCGCCGGCACCGAGAACTGGCCGAACCATTGCAATGGAAAGCCCGACGCCGAGTTGTACAGCCAGCCGGTCAATGGCATCCCGATCAGCACCACGTACAACAGTACATGCGAAACCGTAGCCGCGAGATGCTGCCAGCGCGGCATCGGCGGCGGTGCCGGACGGCGGCGATCGAACAGTCGGATCGCCAGCCGCAGCAAGACCAGCGCCAGGATCGTCAGGCCGATCGACTTGTGCAGGTTGTACATGCGGATACGCTGCACGGGGCTGAAATCGCCGTACTTCATCAACAGGCCGAACACCGCCATCGAGATCACTGCAATGGCCAATAGCCAGTGCAGCGTCTTGATCGGCGTACCCCATTCTGTGTGGCTATTGCGCCAAGTCATTTTTTTGTTTCTCCTGTTCACCCCGGCCGGCATGACCGGAACCGAGCACACCATGCAACAGTCCAAGGACGCGGCCGGCCGGCGCCTGAGCCACGCGTTCGGCGAACACCTGCGCCGTACGCTCGGGATCCAGCGGCGCGCCATCGGCCAGGGTCGCGGCGACGGCACGCCCCAGACTGTCGAAAATCAGGCCATAGGCGACCGCATGGGCAAGACCACCGCCAATCGTGCCCAGTCCCGGGAACGCCTTCGCAGCATTGCCGGCAATCGCGAGCACCACCGCGGTGCTGGTACGCAGGGTACGGCCGACGCGCTCGATCAGGGCGTCGATGTCGATCTGTCGAACCTGACTGTCGTAGATGCCGGCCAGCTCACGTACCAGGGCAGTACCGAGCGCACCCTGGATCACCAGATCGCTTCCGGGCGCAACCGCCGCCAACGCGCCGACGACCGCGCGGCGAGTGTACTTGACGACGACGGCATCGGCGCGCTCGGCGCGCTCACGCGCCTGCTGCTCGGACACGCGCAGATCCAGTCCTTGCAGCACGGCCGTTGTCCGTGCCGGCTCGAACGCGGCGATACCGCCGCGAAGTTCGCGCTCGAGCAGACGCAGCAGCGACTCGATCTGCGCGGGTCGCGGTCGCCAGGTCCGACGCTCGCCGTCGGCATCGGCGACCACGACCTCCTCGTCGCCGCCGGCACTGACCGCAACGACCTCGACACCCGTGCGCTCGTGCAATCGCTTGCGCAACTGCGCAACTTCGCCCGCGTCGTAGCGATCGACCTGATTCAGAACCAGGGCGAAGGGCTTGTCGAAGCGATCCAGCCAATCGACTTCGATCGCCTCGGCGCGACTGAGGTCACCGGCGCACACGTACAGCACCCAGTGCGCGCGCAACACCTCTTCCCGCGCAAGACGTTCGCGACCGGGATCCTCCTGGGTGCCGGGGACGTCGGCCAGCACGATGCGCCGCCCATCCGGCAGTCGGCCCTGATACTGGCTTACCGTGCGCGTGGTGCCGCCCAGGACATCGCTGTCGAGCGCTGCTCCCGGCACCATCGCGCGGATCAACGCACTCTTGCCGGCGTTGATCGCGCCGAACAGGGCGACATGCAGCTGTTCGCTGTCGGCACGGCGATCGAACTCGGCGAGCTCGGCTTCGACCACGGAGCGCAGCTGCGGATCGGCAACGGAGTCGCTACGTTGCTGCAGCCGCTCGCGCGTCAGCGGCGGCGGTGCCGGCAGACGGCGATGCTTGCGACCGCGACGCAACAGCTTCCAGCCCAGCCAGGCGATCAGCGTGGCAGCCGCGCCGAGCAGCGCGATGTACAGATAGCGGAAGCCGACCGGCAGACCTTGCAGGCGCTGCCAGATCGACAATCCGGTATCGACCGTCAGCATCAGCAGCAAAGCGGCGCCGCCGACCACGGCCGCAAGCAGGGCAAACAGCAGCCAGCGAATCAAGGTTGCAGGTGTCGCCATGCCGGCATCATAGCCGGCCAGCCCGGCCGGCTGGCCGGAGCGGACGCCGGGACTTGCCGTCGCTGTCGGCGTGCATTAGAAAATACCGACCAGGAGCCCTCCCGACATGCGCGTCAAGGTCCAGATTCTGCTCGTCAGCCTCGTCCTGAGCCAGCTCGGTTCGGCACCACTTGCGGCCAAGCAGCTGTACGAATACGTCGACGAGAACGGAATCCGTCACTTCACCGACGTGCCGCCGCAGACCGCACAACCAGTCAAGACGACCCGGATCCAGGTCGAGAGCCGGCCTTTGCTGCGTCTGGAGACCCGGGCTTTGGACGGCGGCAGCGGCAGTGTCGTGATCGCGCACAACCTCAGCGCCGGCCCGATCGAGGTCGGACTGGCGTTCAGCCAGGCGGAGAACGTGATCAGCGAACCGCAGCTGCCGGTACGCGCGGTGGTCGCCGCTCGCGGGCAGCGCGAACTGGCCCGGGTCGAATACGCCGATCTCCGCGCTCCGGCCTCATTCGGCGTCCACGCCGATGCGGTGCCCGGCGACCCGCGCACTCGCCCCGATCCGGACCAGCGCTATCGTCTGCCATTCCCGACCGGCACCCGATTTGCGGTTGGTCAGAGCTTTGGCGGCGCCTTCAGCCATCACGATATCCAGAACTACTACGCGGTCGATCTCGGCGTTGCCGAGGGAACACCCGTGGTTGCCGCTCGCGACGGGGTCGTGGTCCAGGTCGAGCGCGATTTCTTTGAATCCGGCGCCGACCGCGAGCGTCTGGCTGCGCGCGCGAACTATGTCCGGATCCTGCATCCGGACGGCACCATGGCACTGTATGCACACCTGGCCTTTGAAGCCGTTCTGGTGCGTCCGGGCGATACCGTGCTGGCCGGACAGAAGATCGGCGAGGCCGGTGCCACCGGCTTTGCGACCGGACCGCATCTGCACTTCGTGATCCAGCGCAACACCGGCATGCGTCTGGAGGCGATCCCGTTTCAGTTCGACGGCCCGGACGGCGCCTACACCCCCGAACGCAGCCGCGACTGGCAGTTCGCACCCTGACTCAGTTCCGGGTCGCGATCTCGGCCAGCAGCGCGCGCGTCGCAGGATCCAGCGCGGCAATCGCAGCTGCATCGCCGGCCAGGGCCGGCTCGATCCGTCGAGCCAGGGTCTTGCCCAGTTCGACGCCCCATTGGTCGAAGGCGTTGACGCCGAACAGCACGCTCTGCACGAAGACCTTGTGCTCGTAGAGCGCGAGCAACATGCCCAGGCCGCCGGGATCGAGACGGTCGAGCAGGATCGTCGTTGACGGGCGATTGCCGGGAAAGGTCTTTTGCGCTGCGAGCACACGGCGTTCGCCCTCGTCGGCGCCACCCTCGAGATCGGCGTAGGCGTCCTCCTCGGTCTTGCCGAGCATCAATGCGGCGCTCTGCGCAAGCAGGTTGGCCAGCAGCGCGCGATGATTGTCGACAAGATCATGATCGGGCTCAAGGACACCGATGAAGTCGACCGGCACGACATCGCTGCCTTGGTGCAGGGCCTGGAAGTATGCGTGTTGGGCATTGCTGCCGACGCTGCCCCACAGTACCGGCACGGTCGGTTGTTCGACTGGACGACCGTCGGCGCCGACCCGCTTGCCGTTCGACTCCATCTCCAGTTGCTGCAGGAAATCCGGCAGCGCGTCGAGACGATCGTCGTATGGCACGACACAAAGGCTGGAGCGTCCGAGCAGGACGCGATTCCAGTATCCAGCCAGGGCCAGACGTACCGGTAGATTCTCGGCCAGGGGAGCGCGCGCGAAGTGCTGGTCGATGACTCGGGCGCCGGCAAGAAAGGCCCGGAAGCGCTCGCTGCCGAGTGCCAGCGCCAACGGCAGGCCAACCGCCGACCAGACCGAGTAGCGGCCACCGACGAAATCCCACATCGGCAGCACATGTTCTGTGGCGACCCCGAAATCCGCGGCCGCCTGCACGTTGGCGGTGACTGCAAACAGCCGTCGGTCGGCTTCGTCCGCGCCGAGCGCCTGCGCCAGCCACTGGCGCAGTACCCGACCGTTGAGCAGGGTTTCCTGGGTACCGAAACTCTTGGAGATCAGCACGACGATCGTGTGCGCAGGGTTCAGGCCACGACACACGTTCGCGGTTCGTCCGCCATCGACATTGGCGAGGAAATGCACGCGCGGACCCGCTTCCGCTTCGCCGCGCAAGGCCTCGCACGCCAGCCGCGGACCCAGATCGGAGCCGCCGATGCCAATGCTGACGACGTCAGTGATCGCCGGCAGGCCCAATTGCTCCGGGCTCTGCCGTATCGCTTCGACCAGCGCGAACATGCGCGCCAGGGTGGTCGCGATCTCCCGCTGGATGGCCGCAAGGTCGGGCGCCAGATCGCCGAGCTCGGCGCGCAGCGCCACATGCAGCGCGGCACGCCGTTCGGAGCGGTTGACCGGCGCACCGCTGAGCAGCGCGTCGCGGGCCGCCAAGACGCCGGCTTCAGCGGCGAAATCCAGCAATGCCTGCCAGGCGGCCTCATCGATCAGCTGCTTGCTGAGATCCAGGTACAGCGGCCCGAGCCGGTAGCCGTGACGTGTCCCCCGCTGAGGATCCTGCTCGAACAGGTCGGCGATACGAACGCCGGCCAGGCGCGCAGCATGGACGGCCAGCGGCGTCAGGTCGCCGCTCATGTCAGAACCTGCGGACGACGACGACCGCGTTCGTTTGATGAAAATTGCATGCCCGCAAGTGTACCGCGCTCAACTGCCCTGCCCCGAGGCGGCCGGTGCAATGACGATCCAGCCGGCCCGCTCGGCGACGAAGATCAGCAGTCGATTGGTATATTCGATCAGGCCAAGCGCCAGCAGACCACGGGTGAACGAGCGCAGCCAGATGGGCGGCACGGTCAACGCGCTGCCGACCAGCAGCAGCAACAGCAACAGCCAGCTGGAAACGACCAGCTCCAGCCGAAGATAGCCCCAATAGGCCAGAATCGGCGCCAGCTTCGGGAAGATCGCGAACCAGGTCACCGCGGCAACGACGACCGCGAGCAGCCGCCGCAGCGCATTGGCTGAAAATTCCGGCAGCAGCAGAGCCGCCAGCTGCTTCGGCCCCCAGACCACCTTGTCCATCGCCAGGTAGATGTTGTTCTGCAGCCGATACGGTCCCAGGAAGGCCGCCAGCAGCGCCTGACCGAGCAAGGTATAGAACATCAGCCCGAGAATGAGCTGGAGAATCTGGAAGACACTGATCATCGGTGCGAAGACGGGTCACTGCGCGGACGCGGGCCAGCACAGCATAGCCGGACAAAAACACGCCGGGACCAGCCCGGCGCGAATGGGGACGACGGTGGATCGGGAACCTGAGCGCCAGCGCCAGGCGGACTTGGGGCGAAGCGGCCGCGCAACAGCGACGATCGCCCCAAGTCCGTTCCGCTGCTAGGCGCGATGCAGGCGCGGATAGCGCAGGTTCTCGACCATGTCCTTGGTCTCCTGGTCAGTGTCAGCGGTCAGCATGCTGACGGCCCAGATGGTCAGGAAGCCGGCCGGAATGCCGAAGATGCCGGCCGAAACCGTGTTGATACCGAACCAGCGTTCCATGCCATAGAACTGCACGCCGATCAGGTAGAACAGGGTCAGGCCGAAACCGACGATCATGCCGGCGACAGCGCCGATCCGGTTTGCCCGTTTCCAGAAAATCCCGAGCACCAAGGCCGGGAAGAATGCCGCTCCCGCTATCGAGAATGCCCAGGCGACGATCGCCAATATTCCCGCGGGCCGGTACGAAGCGACCCAGGCCGCGACCAGGGCGACAACCACCAGCAGAACACGGGCAATCGCCAGCCGGCGGGCCGTCGAGGCACGCGGGTTGATCATCTTGTAGTAGACATCGTGGGAGAGTGCGTTCGAGATCGTCAGCAGCAGGCCGTCGGCGGTCGACAGCGCAGCGGCGAGGCCACCGGCGGCAACCAGGCCGGCGATGACGTAGGGCAGACCGGCGATCTCCGGCGTCGCTAGAACGATGGCGTCGGCGTTGAGTATCAACTCGTTGAGCTGCAGGATTCCGTCGCCATTGGCATCGTTGACCTGGACCAGGCCGACCTTGGTCCACGATGCCACCCAGCCGGGCAGATCGGCGATCGCGCTGCCGATGACGTTCTTGTACACCTCCAGCTTCGCGAACGCGGCATAGGCCGGTGCCGAGAAGTACAGCAGGAAGATGAAGAACAGGCTCCAGCCCACCGAGTTGCGCGCTTCACGCACACTCGGCGTGGTGTAGAAGCGCATCAGGATGTGTGGCAGCGCGGCGGTGCCGACCATCAGACAGAAGGTCAGAGCCAGGAAGTTGGTCCGGTCGGTGACGTTGAACGGCATCGCGTGCGGGGCAACGACACCGATGCTCTGCTCGAGCACGGCGATTTCCTGCAACGCCTGACCATAGGCCAGCTGCGGGATCGGATTGCCGGTCACCTGGATCGACAACCAGATGATCGGAGTCAGATAGGCAATGATCAGCACGATGTATTGCGCAACCTGGGTCCAGGTCACCGCGCGCATGCCGCCGAGCATCGAGCAGACCAGGATGCCTGCCAGGCCGAAGAACACGCCGTAGAGGAAGTCGATTTCCAGAAACCGGCTGACGATGATGCCGGCGCCGGTGATCTGCGCGACGACATAGGTGAAGCTGGCGGTGATCGCGGCGATGATGCCGATCGTTCGCGCGAGGTTGCCGCCGTAGCGGGCGCCAAGAAAGTCCGGAATCGTGTACTGACCAAACTTGCGCAGGAACGGCGCCAGAAACAACGCCACCAGCACATAGCCGCCGGTCCAGCCCATGACGAAGGCCAGACCGTCGTAGCCCTGGACGTAGAGTGTTCCTGCCATGCCGATGAAGCTGGCTGCACTCATCCAGTCGGCACCGGTGGCCATGCCGTTGAACACGGCGGGCACGCGCCGGCCGGCGACGTAGTATTCGTCGACGATGCCGGTGCGGCTCATGATGCCGATCATCGCGTACAGACCGATGGTTGCGGCCATGAAAATGTAGCCGATCATCTTCGGCGTCATTCCCATCTGCTCGGCGATCGCCAGGAAGATCACGAAGGCGATGAAGCCTCCGGTGTACATGCCGTAAATCTTCGGCAGGCGGCTGACAAAGTCTCCTTGAGCGGCCATGGCTCAGCCCTCCTCGGAGACGCCGTACTCGCGATCGAGCCGGTTCATATAGCGGGCATAGAAGATGATCAGCAGCACATAGACCACCAGCGAGCCCTGGGCGCCCATGTAGAACGCAAATGGGAAGCCCAGGAAGGTGAACTCATTGAGCGGCACTGCGAACCAGGCGACGACATAGGTGACCACGAACCAGATCGCCATGAGGATCGCAGTCACGGTGAGGGTTTTTTTCCAGTACGCCTCCCGACGCAGCTGGTTTTCGGCTGATGACATGATCCGGTGGCCTCCCTAGTCCCGGGTTCGGCGGGAGCAGGACACCACCGCCGGCGCAGCCGGCGATCGGAACCGGTTTCGCGCACCGACGAGAATCGCGCCGTCGGAGCGGTCCGACAATTCGACTTTCGGCTACGTTTGCAGCAGCTCGCTGCGCAAACGCTCGGCGGCCTCTTCGCCATGGCTGCCGGCGACCAGATCGAAGGCCCGAGTCAACTGGTTGATGAACTCCTGCTCGGTTGGTGCCCGTTCCAGACGCAAGGTCAGCATGTCGGCATCAGGGCCCATCAGCTCATGCAGCAACTCACCGGCACGCTGTCGCAAGTCGCGCCAATCGGGCAGATTTGCAACCCCGGCATTGGCGATGGCGTTTTTGCCCGCGACGACCGGCGCGGCCACCTCGACAGGGGTCTGATCTTCCACCAGGTTCTTCTCGACCAGTTGGTCGAGAATCTCCATGACCTGACCATCATCGGGACCGGCGCCGAAACGTCGGCACAGTTCGGCGACAGTGAGACTGCCGTTGATCGAAATTAAAATCGCGCGTTGACGGGGCGTCATCGGCAGCGTACGACGCTGCACAGCTTCCCTGCCCTGCTCGGTCTTCCCCAGCACGGTTCCCGGCACCAGCATCTTCGAACCCTCCTAGTTCACATGCCGGCACCTAGTGTGCGCCAAGTGAAGGCGGAGTGGAACAGGTTCGCGCGGGTTTTCCGGCCGCAGTCACACTCCACCACCGGAAATCGTCGGTGGTGGAACCCGTTGTTGGGCCGGGGCCAGTGCCGCGAGGCGGCACCAGCCCGACCGGTCAGAAGCTGTATCTGGCGTGGAAATGCAGCCGATTGAGCTCGCCGGAATCGCCGCGCTCCAACGTCCGCTTGCCCCAGATCGCCTCGACGCCGAGGTCCAGCTTGGGCAGGATCGTCCAGATCAGGTTGGCGTGCCAGCTCTCCAGCCGTTTGGTGATACCGAGCCCGGTCAGGGCGCTGTCGTTTCGATAATCGGCCCTCGAATAGAACAGGTTGCTGCGGAACTTCGGGCTAAAGATGTGCTGCCATGCAACAAAGCCGGCAAGGCTTTCGATCGTCTCCAGGTCGCCGCCGAAATCGATTACGGCATCGGTGGTCGCGGCCAGGCCGATATAGCGGCTGATGCCCCGTCCGGCGGTCAGCATGTAGCGCAGATTGTCGCTCGCACCCAGGTTGTAGCGGCCGGACAAGCTGATGCCATAGCCCGGCGTACTGCTCTTGATGCCGTCGGCCCGGTTCTCATAACGCAACGATCGCAGCAGCGCGGCGGCACCGAAATGACCCCAGCTGCCGCGCATGGTGTAGCGGGCGGTGAAGTCGGGAAGGAAGTTGTCGCCCGACAGCAGTCGGCCGGCATTGCCCTGGTGCGGAGTCACGACAGTCTCCGGATTCTCCATCGAGAATGACCAGGGACCCTTGGTGTAGCGCAGTTGCGACTGGCGCACGAAGGTCGTGCCCTCGGTCGGGCCGACAAAGTCGACCGCATCGGGCAGCGCCGCGACGTCCTGGAAGTTGGACCAGGTCTGTCCGGCCAACCAGCCGCGCCAGGTCGCGAACGCATGGCGCACGGTGACGCCGTAGGTGTTGGTGGCACCCTCATTGCCGAGCGCGCCGCCGAACAGATCAAACTCCAGGTAGCCGCGCAGTTTTTCGCCGGACTCCAGATTCGTCTCGGCGGCCAGCCAGAAGCGCGAGAACTGCGCGTGCACGTCCAGGTACGGAGCGCTCTCGCCCTGGCCGCCGACCGGTATCGTCTGCGGCAGGTAGAACAGTCGTCCCGGCGTGCCGTCGGCGATCGCTCCGTCGTTGGTGTCGGTCAGCATCGCATCAAGCTTGATGAAACCGCCGTAGCTGAAACTGGCACGCGGCGTCGAGCCTGGGGTGATCGTACCGGCCTGGATCGGCTGTACGCCCTCCGGTGCCGGTGCCGGCATCCGATCCATGCGCGCCGCCTGAGCCTGCTGCTCGCCGCGTACCGCCTGCTGTTCACCCTGAATTTGCTGCTGCTCCGCCACCAGCTGCTGCACCAGCGCCTCCAGTTGCGCCACCCGCGCCTCCAGATCGCGCTCCCGATCAGTCTGCGCCCAGGCACCGCCGCTGGCCAGAATTGCAGTCATCGCCGCGGCCAGAGCCAGGCGCCTTGGGGCACCGCATTGAATCCGGTTCATTGTCTTTCCTCCCAGGAGTACGAACCTCACGACTGCGATGTACCGCGAATGCCCGCCCGCGGCCCATTCCCCTTTGGTCGTAGCAGAGCCCCGCGAGCTCCGCGTTCGCTACGCTCCTGCGGCAGCGCAGCACATGACGCAGCGCCGTCACGGCGGCATTTTTCTGGCCCGAAGTCCAGCTCCGGTCGGTTCCCGTGGAATCCATGCTGCGTTGCCGCAGGACGCGGGCACCGCGACCAAGGTCTAATTGGTGACCCGATGCTTGCTGTCGAATAGTGTCAGCAAGCCATTCGATGCCGACTGCTATGGAGCAACCGACCCATGAGTGCAGCGAACCTGATCCCGGTGCAGCCGGAATTCGCCGAAACCAGCCGTATCGACGGTGCCGGCTACGCCCGGCTGTATGCGCAGTCGATCGACGACAATGAGGAATTCTGGCGCCGGCAAGGGCAACGCCTGGACTGGATCAGCCCTTACAACGAGGTCAAGGACGTCTGCTTCGACGCCGCCGATCTGCATATCCGCTGGTACGCCGATGGCGTGCTCAACGTCGCTGCAAACTGTCTGGACCGGCATCTGGCCGAACGCGGCGACAAGACCGCGATCGTGTTTGAACCGGACGATCCTTCGGCGCCGGCCCAGGCGATCAGCTATCGGGAACTGCATGGCCGTGTCTGCCGCGTTGCCAACGTGCTCAAGTCCCTGGGCGTAAACAAGGGTGACCGGGTCACGATCTATCTGCCGATGATCCCGGAAGCGGCAATCGCCA
>CAZFUH010000035.1:0-17986 GCA_964522235.1 uncultured Rhodanobacteraceae bacterium | reverse complement strand
TGGATGGAGGTCGTAGCGGCCAATGACGAAACCGAATTGGCGAGCCTGAGCTACGATCGCGACGGCGATCTGCTCGAAGGCCGACCGCTGGTCTCGCCGCTAGCCTGGCTGCTGGTCTATCGGCACCCGGTGCATCGGATCCGCTCTGATGCGCCGCCCGGGCCGGCACCGGAACATCCGACCTGCCTGATCATAGTCCGCGCACGTGACGATCGCGTCAGCTTTCTGGAGGCCAATCCCTGGACCCTGCGGCTGCTCGAACGACTGCGCGAACCCGGCGATGAGACCGGACGTGACGTACTGTCGGCACTTGCGGTCGAAAGCGGACTGGACTGCGACGGCGTCGTCGCCGCCGGGCATGCCGTGCTGCAGCGCCTGCGCGAACGCGACATCGTGCTCGGCACCCGATGATGGCACAGGCGCCCGCACGGCGGGCGCCTGTTTCCTGGCCGCGAATCCGCCGGCCGATCCGTGGACGATCACTCAAATGATGATCGAATTGCCGAGAAATCCCGTAAAGATGAAGGAACCGCCTTCATTGAACAGGATCTTGTGATCGCGAAGCACCTTGATCGCCACCTGTTCGCCCAGCAGCATCGACTGAATCCCTTCGCCGCGATAGTGGACGCCGGCGTGATGACGCCCGGTGGCGACGTTCGATGCCAGCTTGTTCAATTCCCCTCTGACGGTCAATGGCAGGGTCGGTGATACCTGGATCAGTCCAGTGCCCTGGTTGTTCGAGATCCAATACGGCTGTGGCAACACATGGGTCTCGTCGAACAGCGCCTTCAGCACGGTGACGCACGCACCAGCGACGGTGGCGTGCCCGGCGCCGTAGGAAGGATGCAGGGGTGAACCTTCCGGGAACGCCATCGGCAGCAGGTGGCTGCCGAACTGGCTGAAGGTTCGCTGCACCGCTTGCGAATTCAGTACCGAAGGATGCGGAGTGCCAAGCAGATCGATCGGACCCGTGTTCGCGAAATGTACCCGGCCGCCAAACGTCTCTGGCCGCAGCCGCCGATGCACGAACCACTTCTGGAACCAGACGGCCTTCAACGCGCGTGTCGCGACCTCGCAGAGCAAGGTCTTGATCCCCGGACCGCCCCATGTGCCGAAGCCCTCCTGCACGGACGAATTGGAATATGGGTTGCCCGGATTCAGCGGTGCACCGATGCCGCCGCCAGAGACTGGTGTTCCGAGAATCAGGCAGGCGTTGAAATAGGCCTGGAAGAGCACATCGACATGCACCCATTCGGCGAGATCACGTCCATTGCGGATGTATCGTCGCGTCGAATCGAAGGTCTGCTGGGTGACGACGCGTCCCTCCTGAACATCGAACCAGTCGTTGTAGCTGGTGACATGATCATCGCCCGCGACCACGGTACGCATGCGCCGGTTGACCTCTTCGGCACCGAACGGCGTCGGCAGGTACATGAACTGGGAGATGTACGGCCCGACCAGCGCGCCCGGCACATTGTCGCGGAACAGGGTCGTCGTCGTGACGTTGCCGCTACCATCCTTCGGTCCGGTGAACGCTGTCCCAAGAGAGGTCAGTTCCTGCGCGGCGGCCGCTGTGTCCAGCGATGAGCCGTAGCGGGCGAACGGAAGATCGCGCAACTGCGCCATCCAGTACAGCTCAACCATTTCGGCCGCCGCTTCCGCACTGACAAACTTCGGTGCCGGCGGCATCGAGAACTGATGCGGATCGTTGCCCTCGGTGTCGAACGCCAGACCGGCCTGCGGATTCACCAGGGGCCGGGTTCCGGCCAGGCTGATCGCCTCGAAATCCGCCGGAATACCGCTTTCCAGTGCGTTGCGAAGCTGAGCGTAGTTGGCCGGCCGAACCAGGCCGTTCGAGAACTGATGCTGCAGCCCTTTGGTGAAGGTCGCGCGAAAATCCGTGAAATCACTCTCGTCACCGTTGCAGACCTGGTTAGGGTGATGGAGCACGCGGTTCGGTGGCCTGGCACCGAAAACGAAAGATTCTGCAAGGCTGGTGCGACACGATGCCGCATCTGGAGCGCGGCCTGAGTTTGCTGCCCATGACACCGGGTCAGCATCGGGCATAAAAAAACCGCGCGGCGAATGCCGCGCGGTTCGAAAGGACTGCTAGTTCCGCTTCAGCTTACGGTGCTTCGCATTCCAGCGTCACATCGTCGAGATTGAAGCTCGAGTTGCCGCCAGCCGGCGACTCGTAGTGGAACCGGATCGTGTGCGAAGCACCGTCGGCGAAGGCACTCAGATCCACCGTCCGCTGACTATAGCCAGTTTCGGCGGTAGCCGGCTCGGCGATGGTCTCGACGGCATTGCCGTCGACGCGCACTTCGAGCGTGGCACCGGTACCGGCGACCGAACCGACCCACAGCCAGAAGTTCAGATGCCGCTCCGAGCCGGCCGGGATGACCACGGCCTGCTCGATCCAAGCCGTTTCCACCGAACCCGTACCGCCGAGCCAGGGCCAGAAATCACCAGTGCGGGGACCGGCCGTACCACCACCGGTACCGCACAGGCCGGCGTTGCACAACACGCCACCGAAGGCCGCCGAGAAGTCCGGCCAGAACGGATTGGTGAAGCTCGTGCCGTCGGTCGCCTCGAAACTGGGATCCTCAAGCAGTTGCAGCGGCTCGCACTTCGGCGGCTCAGGATCGCAGTCAGGGAAGCCAGGCTCGCACTCGAAGCCGTTCGCGAAGATCTCATCCGGCGGCGGGCCGACGATCGTCGTCGTCGTCGAATCGACGTTGTTGGCCGGATTCGGATCATCGTTTGACGAGCTCACCTCGGCAAAGGTGTCCACCTCGCCGCTGTCGGCGCCGGCATCGACGCTGACATCGATCTGCAGCACATCGGCAAAGCCGATCGCCAGCGTTCCGGACAGGTCGCACGTCACCGTGCTACCGGCCGCCGAACAGCTCCAGCTGCCTGTGCCTTCGATCAGGCCGCCACTGATATAGGTGAACTCGGCCGGCAACTCGACCTCCAGGGAGACATCGGGTGCAGGCTCAGGACCGAAGTTGATCACCGTGGCCAGCAGACTGACCTCGCCGCCGGCATCGACCGTGCCCGGCACACCGAACAGGCTGACTGCCAGATCCGATTCCACCACCGGATCGCCGGTCACCGTGAACTCGACCGGTACCTCGACCAGCGGATTGCCCGGATCGTTGCTGAGTACGCACAGGCTGGCCTCGTAGACACCCGCGCTCAGCGCGCTGGCATCCAGGGTCACCTCGACCTCGTCATCCGGACCACCGACCGCGATCGAGCCGTTGTCGCTGTCCACCGACAGCCACGGTACATCGGCCGGGTTGGCACAGCGGCTGGCAGCACCGGATACCGCGATGCTGAACGACAGCAACTCGGCACCGTCCTGGATCGGACCGATCAGGGTCGCTGCCGCACCCGTGCTGGTGTCGATGACGCGGATGTTGCTGTTGCCACCGCCCAGGTACGAAGCCCAGTACAGGGTGTTGGTGCTGCGATCGAAATCCATGTCCTGCGCGAAGTTCGCGTTGAACCCGAGCGGACCGATGACGGCACCGGAGGCGTCGGTCTTGTCGATCGCCACCAGCACGTCGGCGATGATCTCCAGGCCGTACATCAGGCCACTGTCATCGATTGCGATCGCGATCACGATGCCGCCGGCATCGATGCCATTGATCGTGCCGACCAGGGTGCCGGTACCGGCGCCGACGTCGATTGTCCACAGCTGGTTGTCGCCAGCTCCCGGTACGATCACCGCATACACGGTGTCCGTGGTCGGATCCCAGGCAGCGCTCACCCAGGTGCCGGCCGCCGGCACGCCGGTCAGGATACCGAGCTGGTTGACCCCACCGGTTGCCGTATCCAGGAAGCCGTAGGCGTTCTGCGCCAGCGCGCCGCCGCCGGTGGCGATGAAGAAGTGCTGGCTGAAATCGTCATCGATGAACGTCTGGGCGAAGATCGTAGCCGGAGCCGGATCGACGATCGTCGTCAATGCACCCGGCGCCAGCGCGTCCAGCGTCACGTAGTCGGAGCGGCTGAAGCCGGAGGTCGTGTACGACGGCACGGCAAAGCCGCCACCGCGGATTCCGCTCGGCCAACGCTCATGCGGATTGCCCAGGGTCGATTCGATCTTGTCCAACCAGGCCAGATCGACCGGCTGCGCCAGCATCGAACCGCTGCCGCCGCTCGAGCGAACCTGATACGGCACGCGCGGGAAGTGGGCACGAGGATGCGCCTCTGGCGCTTCTTCGATTTCCCAAACCAGCTCGGCGCTGCCGCTATTGCCGATCGTCAGCGTCGCCGTGGTCGAGTCGCCCTCATCGGCGGAGGCCGTGATCGAGGCCGGATCCACGGTAATTTCGGCGGCACCACCCGACACCACGGTCAGCTCGACCGGAACCACGACCAGTTCGTTGCCGACGGTGTCGTCGCTGTTGACGCACAGGTTGGCGTTGTAGGTGCCCGGCGTCAGGCCGTCGCTGTCGACCATCACGTCGACCAGACTCGGCGAGCCGGGATTGGTCGAACCCGAATCCGGATTGACGCTGAGCCAGCTGACCAGGCCCGGATTGTCGCAGGGCTCGGGGATGCCGACCTTGTGCAGGGTGACGGTCACGTCACTCCAGTCCATCGGATTGGCGCTGGTGCTGTTCCAGCCATGGATGAAGGTGAAGGTCCAGTCGCCGTCGTCCTGCGCACCGGGCCAGATCGCCGGGTGGCTGCTGGTATAGGTGCCGTCGTTGGTCGAGCCACCGCCCTGGAAGTCCCAGCCGTTGACATTGCAGTTCGGAATCACGGCACCGATGCCGCCGACCGAGTACGAGCTGCCGTCCGGGCCTTCGATCTGCATACACATGTCCGAAGCCCAGTCGCTGTTGCCGGTGATGCCCGCCACCGTGCCCTCGAAGCTGAAGCCGACGACAAGGCCGCTGGTCAGTACGCCTGCCGGTACGATCTGCACCTCCGGCGTGCCGCCATTGGCCGGCGAGATGATCTGGAAATCGGTGAAATTGAGCTCTTCGTTGAGCAGCGGATCGAACCCGCCACCGCGCACGGCGCTGGTCGCGTCTTCAAGCTCGATGTCCCAGATCAGCGTGCCGCCGCCGATATTGTCGATCGCGAGCACGTCGGCATCGGTGTCGCCCTCGTCCACGCTGAACGTGAATGAAGCCGGCGTCACTTCGATCTCCGGATCGGTTGGTCCGACAGTGCAGTCGGTGGTGCCGAGCGTGATCGCTCCTGGACCTTGAATGCCGGTGTAGAACGCCCCGACAGGCTGCCCCGCCGTGCCGCCCTGCGTGTTGCCTGACGACGGCCACGTGGTGTGGACCAGGAAGTACTGCGTGCCGGCGGTGAGATTGATGGGCGCGATGCGTGAGGACGGCTGGGCATTCTGGAAGCCGGTGGCCGTGGACGAGATGATGCCGGCATACGGGCCGGGCAGCACGGTCAATGTGCCGGTGAAATCATCGTTGAAACTAAGCTCGCCGGCCGGGGCGCCCGGATCGAAGGTGGTGGCATAGAGGCGCAGGAAGGTGTCCAGCGCGTCGGATGGGGTGCCGGTGGTATTGGGCGACGCCATCTCGATGGTATAGGCGCCAGCAGCATCAACGGTGAACTCCTGGACACAGTAGTGCTGGTTGCCGGCACCCTGGCCGTTTGGGTTATTGAAGGTCAGGCTGTCCAGGGTAAGCGCACCGTCGTAGAACGCCGGTGGCGGACCGCCACGCGGTGCGGATGCCATGGGGGTGTCAGTGGCAACAGCCATCGTCCCGGAAGCCTTGGCTTCGAAGAGCCCGGACTGGGCCACCGCCGGGGTTAACAGAAACGCCTGACTTGCGACCAAGCTCGCGAAGCCAAGCATCAATGAGATTCTGCGCATTCTTTTCTCTCCCTTACCGTCTTGACGTGATAAAACACGGAACTGCGTGCATCGAACTTAACAGCAGCTATGTCGAGCTGCAACCAGTTCTTTTTCACCATGTGACCGCGCTGGCGAAACGCGAACTGCGTAACATGTGTGTCATGAGCTCACGCAGGCATAATTGCGCTCACTGCGGCGAAATCGGCAGTGTCTACGAACCGTCACGTGCGCCCCTTCACAGAACCTTTACAAGTCTATTCAAGGACCGCCTGATATGACCGTCCCTTCCGTCGCCCTAGTCACGGGCTCCACCAGTGGCATCGGTCTGGCGATCGCCGAGGGTCTGGCGCGCTCGGGCTGCCGCCTGATGCTCAACGGTCTGGGCAGTCCCGAGCAGATCGATGCCGTCCGTGCCCGGATTGCCCGCCACGGAGGCGAGGTCGACTACAACGGTGCCGATCTGAGCCGCAGCGAGCAGGTCGAGGCGATGATCGCCGATACCGAGCGGCGCTACGGGCGCATCGACATCCTGGTCAACAATGCCGGCATCCAGCACACCGCCCGGGTCGAGGCGTTTCCCGCCGAGCGCTGGGACATGATCCTGGCGATCAATCTGTCGGCCGCCTTCCATGCCATCCGCTGCGCGCTGCCAGGCATGCAGTCGCGCGGACACGGCCGCATCATCAATATCGCCTCGGTGCACGGCCTGGTCGCGTCGGCCGAGAAATCGGCCTATGTCGCCGCCAAGCACGGCATCATCGGCCTGACCAAGGTCGTCGCTCTGGAGAATGCGCGCGCCGACATCACCTGCAACGCCGTCTGCCCGGGCTGGGTGCTGACGCCGCTGGTGCAAAAGCAGATCGACGACCGCGCCCGGCGCGAAGGCATCGATGGCGCCCAGGCCGAACGCGACCTGCTCGCCGAGAAACAGCCGTCGCTGCGCTTCACCCGGCCCGAAGACATCGCCGAGGCGGTCGCGTTCCTATGTGGGCCCGGGGCCGGCAATATGACCGGCACGAGCCTGACCCTCGACGGCGGCTGGACCGCGACCTAGCCCGGCCGCGGCAGACGCGAAACCGGCCAGTCGACCGCGCTCGCCGCGCCGCGAGCGCGGCTTCGAACAGCGGAGCTCGATTCGAAGCCCTGTCTGCCCGTGCCGGCAAGCAACGGTGCTACTGTGCCGGCATGGGCAGCCCGACGGCGCACACGGTCAATCTGGCCCTGCAGGGCGGCGGCGCGCATGGCGCCTTTACCTGGGGCGCACTCGATGCCCTGCTCGAAGACGGCCGCGTCGACTTCGAGGGTCTATGCGGCACCAGCGCCGGCGCCATGAACGCGGTCGTGCTGGCCCATGGCTGGCTCGCCGGGGGGCGTGACGGCGCCCGCGAGGCCTTGGCCGGCTTCTGGAACGAGATCGCCAGCGCCGGCCTGCTCTGGAGTCCGGTACGGCCGCCGCCGCAAGTGAGCAGCTGGCTCGGCATCGACCCGAATTGGGGGGTCGCCGCCAGCCACGCACTGATGGAAACCTGGACCCGGCTGTTCTCGCCGTATCAGTTCAATCCGTGGAACTTCAATCCGCTGCGCGAGGTACTGGAACGCTGCGTCGATTTCGATGCCCTTGCCCAACCGCATTGCCTGAAACTGTTTGTCTGCGCGACCAATGTCCGCAGCGGCAAGGTTCGGGTGTTCGACAACCGCGAGATCAGCGCCGACGCATTGCTGGCGTCGGCCTGTATGCCGCAGCTGTTCAAGGCCGTGGAAATCGATGGCGAGGCCTACTGGGATGGCGGCTTCATGGGTAATCCGGCCTTGTATCCGTTGTTTTATCACGCCGATAGCCGCGACATCATCATCGTGCACGTCAATCCGGTCCGACGTGAACAGGTGCCGAGAACGCCGGCCGAAATCGCCAATCGCGTCAATGAGATCAGCTTCAATTCCTCACTGTTGCGTGAGATGCGTGCAATCGAGTTCGCCGCCCGCATGGTCGAACAGGGCTGGCTCAAGGACGAATATGCCGGTCGCGTGCGCAAGATGCTGATCCATTCGATTCGCGACGACGAAGCCATGGCCGGACTGACCCTGTCCAGCAAGCTCAGCCCGGATCGGGCATTTCTGAAACGCCTGCACGATTTCGGTCGTGCCGCGACAGCGGCCTGGCTGGACGCGCATCACGGCAACCTCGGCCGACGCAGCAGCGTCGATCTGCGCGCGGAGTTTCTGTAAGCCTCGACTGCTCGACATTCCTGCAACCGCCACAGCACGCTGAGAATGCTGCTGTTCCTTCTCCCCGTGACAACGGGGAGAAGGCTCACTGGAAGTGAGGTAGGCGATCCGAGGGTCAGGGGCAGCCTGGCGCGCCTTCGCGGCACTCGAAGTCGTGGGCGAAGATCGTGTCGAGATCCAGGCCCTCGATGGTCGTCGACACCAGGACGGTATTGTTGGACGTGTCCGGATCCGGCCACTGGCTTGAACCGACGCTGGCCGCCGTCTGGACCTTGCCGTCCGGCGCGCTCTTGTCGACATCCAGCGCCACAATGAACAGTGTCTGCGCCTTGGCGCCGATCGACCCGGTGGTCATATCGCAGGTCACCGTGTCACCGAGCTGTTGACACGACCACGATGTGGTGGCGCCGCGCACCGAGCTCAGGCTCAGCTCCGGCGGCAGATCGAATTCGACCTGGGCCTGCTCGACCGGACGCGGACCGCCATTCGCAATGGTCGTGTGGAACTGTACGACGGCACCGGCCGACACCGGCTCCGGATCAGACATCACCGCAATCGACAGATCGGCTTCCTCGCTGCCGACGATGGTGGTTGTCACCATCACGGCGTTGTTGGCGGTGTCTGGATCCGGCCATTGACTGGAACTGACGCTGGCCGCGGTCTCGACCGCGCCGTCGGGCGCGTCGCCATCGACATCGAGGGTGATCGAGAACGTGGACTGTGCGCCGGCGGCGATGCTGCCGCTGTCCAGCTCGCAGGTCACGATGCTGCCGGCCTGGTCGCAGGACCAGTCCGATCCACCGCGCTGAATACCCAGCGCCAGACTCAGTTCGGGCGGCAGATCAAAGCTGACCTCAGCCTCGTCCACGGCCTGCGGGCCGGCATTGTCGATGCTGACTTCAAACTCGACCGTGGCACCGGCATCGACCGGCTCCGGCGCCGACACGACGGCGATCGACAGATCGGCTTCTTCCGGATCGCCACCCTGGCCCCAGTCGCCGAACGGCACCAGTTGCGGGCCAGCGGACTTGCAGATCATCGAGTCCTGCGGATCGCAGGGATTGCCGGCGCCGCCGCAGCCGGGCGGCCAGTTGTTGGCGGTCGAATCGCGGACAGCAACGCGATACCAGAACACGACATCCTGCTCGTGGATGTTCTGGCCATTGACCAGGACGTTCTGGTTCATGCCGCAATCGCTGAGCGAGTAGTTCGAGTTATCGCCGTACTCGTTCGCCTGGTAGCGCGTAGCCATGAAGTCGACGGTATGGAAGTTTCGCCCGGACTCGTTGGTCGCCGACTGGTAGTCGTTGGCGCCAGGCACGAGCTGGTAACCGCGGCCGGTGGTCGGATTGCGCACCTCCCAGGTCTTGTCGCCCGGAGCGCCACGCAGGTCATGGAACTCGGTGCTCTGATCGACGCCGTTGATCGAGACGATGTGGCTCTCCTGGTCGTCGATGCCGAAGTCGAAACGCCAGTAGTTGTGATGCCAATGTGTAACGTTGTTGTATAAACCGCTGTTATTTCCGAAGCCGAAGGTGGGCTCGATCACACCATTGTCGCGGAACCGGATACGAGAGTCGTACATGTACCACCCGGCCCGATACTGCGAGACCAGGCGAACGTGATCGCCTAGGTCTTCAAGTACAACACCAGTTGCTATCGTGCATTGATATCCGCCACCCGTCGGCTGCTGGAAGGGGCAAGAGCCGTAAGAAGCAGTTGGGTGGTTCGACACCGAACACGAAGTCGTCGCCAATCGATTCAGATCTGGCGGCACGCCAAGCTGATTATGTGTGCTGGTGTGAGCCAGAAGCGCCGTCGATTCGTCTTTCCAATCCCGATAGCAGTCGCCACCCTGCCCTCCAGCGTACTCGGCGAACAGCATCGGCGCATGGATGCGATGCGCGACTCGAATGCCGCGGTAGTGAACCGCTCGTAGTTCCAAGCCGGAGCCGCGCGGTCCGATACTTGAGTTCGGCGGCAGCCAGCACATCTCCCAGACCGGATTGGTGCTCGGCCACGACAACAGGGTACCGCCCTCGGTCGCACAGTTCGGCGACGCGGCCAGGGTGACGGACGCAGCGGACAACGACAACACGGCTACGGCCAGACGAATCATGGGGCTCATGGGTTGCTCTCCTTGTCGGCCATGGCAGCCGAGGGTGTTTCATCGTGAAACGGATAGACCACGCGATCGCTGACCAGGTCGACGACGGCGTGGATGTGTGGGATCGAGCCATCGTCGCCTTTGCTGACGATGTAGCGCAGGCAACGCGAGCCGAGATCGCAATACGGATCACCCGGTTCGCGCATGACGAAGCCAGAGGTCTGCACGTGCAGGCCGGGTTCGCCCATCAGCGGACCGAGCTGCGGATGCGTGCGCACCAGCTCGTGCAGGCGCGCCTCTTCGGCCGGATTGGCGCGCAGCGATTCGCCCGGGATCTCGTCTTCGGACTGGAGATTTCCTGCCGTGTCGTAGATCCGGCGCACGGTCAGCGCGCGCTCGTAGTCGAAACCGTACTCGACACTCTGCTGCACATTGCGACCGTCGATGCGCACGACGTCGTCATAGCGGCGCGCGAACTGGTAGCCGCGCATGCGTCCGGCCGGATCGGCGGCGCTGGCGAGCGGCTGCGCGGGCTGCTGTGGCGATTCACTGCCGATCGTGCTCGATGTGCTGGCACAGGCCGACAGCGCGAGGATGAACGCCGCGACCAGCAGTCGGGGACAGGTCTGCTGCCCCCCGGGCATCAGTTCGACACCACGACGTTGGCGCTGTCGCTGACCATCGGCTCCGGCGGCGAGCGTCCGTACTCGGGATCGTTCCACAGGTCGTAGATGAACTGACCGCGGGTCTTGTCCTGCGGGCCGACGTCGAACGGCCGTCCTGGGCCTGTGCTGCACATGGTGTTCTCCGGCTCGAAGTTGCGTTCGTCAGCCTGGTTCTTCAGGAACTTGATGTAGTCGTCGCTGGCGATCTGGAAGCGCAGCGTCGCGGTGACGGTGACCGGCCCATCGACACCCGGCGGCAACGGAATCACATAGTCGGTGACGTCGTAGTTGACCAGCCGCCCGGATCCCGGAGCGGTCTGCGGATAGCTGTGACCGACCGGACGCATCTGCAGGTTTTCGCCCGCGGTGAAGCCCAGCGGCGGAATGCGATTGTCCTTGACGATGCAGTTGTTGAGCACGAAATGGAACTGCGGTCGGCCCAGACCATCCTCGATCTCGCAGGTCTGGCTGCCGGCATTCCAGATGCCCTGCTTGGTCTCGTAGACCTTGGTCTGGCTGTCCTGGTCGAGCTCGCCGGTGGCCGGATTCCAGGCGCCGTTCTCCCAGAACGGAACCTTCTGGTCCGCTTCGTTGGCGGCGATATGCAGCCACATGCGCCGGCCTTCGGAATAGCCGGTCGGCAGCTTGTGGCCGGCCAGGTTGGTGACCTTGACCGAAACCTGCAGCTCGCCGCTGCCGGCGACGTACGGCGCCACCGTGGTCTCGATCAAGGCACTGCGCTGGGTCAGCATGTGCCGGGCGCGATCGATGGTTCGGGTCAGGTCGGCGATCTTGTCCTCGATGCCGCTCAATGCCAGTCCGTATTCGCCGCGGATGATCTGCGGAATCCAGACATTGGCGCCGACGAACTCGTGTACCGGCAGGTTGCCTTCGCGGGCACCGTCCGGATGCATGCTGCATGCGCGCGCAATCGGATCGTCGGAACTGGCCATATGACAGTCCTGACAGGTCGCGCCGCGCGCCAGCGGCGGATCGAACGCAAAATCGTCGCCAAGCCGGTCGCGGAAGATCAGGTCGCCGTAGTCGCTGTGCCGCCACTCCGAGAACGTGCGCTCGATCGGCATCGGAATGCCGCTGTCGCTGCCGTCGGGCAGGATCAGGGTCTTCAACGGCCCCTCGCTGCTGAACGGTGTGCTGACGTCGTGACAGGTGCCGCAGACATGACCGCGGTCGAGAAACGCCGAATAGACCCAGCCATGCGGCGGCGTCAGCATGTCACCCGGTGCGTACTGATACGGTCCGTGCCGGCACGGGCCCCCGTAACTGCCGTCCGGCGTCTCGCAGTTCAGCGCGTCGTCGATCCAGAAATTGCCGTTCTCGACCGGCGCGATCTCGCCGTCCGGGCCGGTCTCGGTCATGCGATGGCAGAAGTGGCAGGTCAGTCCGGCGTAGTCGTTGCCCTTGCCTTCGAACGCGGTGTGGTCGCCAGTCAGCAAACAGCCGTTTTCGCCATCGACTATGCCGCCGCCCTGGGTCTTGCGCACCCGACCTTCGAGCCAGCCAGTTGGCGTATGGCAGCGCAGGCAGTAATCGCCGACGCCGGGGACATCGGCATTGGCGACGTCCAGAGCGGCCCAGAACAGCGGGTCGCGGGTGGCGTGGGCCATCATCGAGCCGCCCCAGGTGTTCTGCGGCATGAAGTCGCTGGCGCTGGAACCGGAAACGAAGTTGCGATGACAACTGAAGCAGCCGGACGGCGGTTCCATCGCGCTGAGCAGACCCGGCTGGGTGCCGTCGGGCGTAAAATCAATGACGGTGCCGTGCGGTAGACCGGCGAACAGGTCTGCGTGGGCTTTCGCCACCGGCTCCGCCGACCAGGTCAGGGTCGCGCCCAGAGCGGCAAAGCCCCCGGTGACAAGTACGGCGAGGGCGAGCCAGCGCACGGCGCCGGATTGCTGGATGCGGATCATTGGATTGCTACCAGAGACCTGATGACGTGCAGCGGGGATATTCTTCCGTACCCCAGAAGAGGACAAACATTAACCACCGCTAAGCAACCGGTCAAGCAAACTGAGCAAATCGACACACTTTTGACGAGTGTGTCGGGTTGGCAGCGGTTTTCACGCATTTCTTTTCCTTAGATACCTGAGGTGCTGTCTGCACCGCGATCGGCCCGCACGATGGTGGTTGCGCGCGACGACCGCAGCGCCATGACCGGCGGCTCGAAGCCGTCGGTGAACAACTGGTCTGCGACCGTTTCCGACGCAATCGACAACTGCCGGCGATGCACCTGGATCTCGACCGGCATCCCGCCCGGGGCCTGGGTCCAGCCCTTGGTCACGGCGAGCGCCCGCCAGGCTCGTCGATACAGCAGGCGGACATCGACCTCGACCACACTGCCGGCCGGCAGGCCGACGGGAAGCGCGAAACGATACTGACTGCTGTCGGTCTGGCCGGACGGAATCCCGGTGTCGCTATGAACACCATCGGCATCGATGAACAGAACCGGCCGCACGATCTCGCCCTGGCCATTGATCCGGCCCTCCAGCACCTTGGCGTAGCCCTTGCCGGGTCGTCCGGCGTAGTCACCGGGCTGCTGACCCGGGACATCGTCGCTGGCCCAGAACGGCAATACCGAACCCGAGGTTTGCGCCAGCTCGACGTCGGCGTGCCGGACCTCGACCACAAGCAGGGCATTGCGAATCGAGATCCCGGTCGGGAAGTTATGGCCGCAATGATTCTCGACCTCGGCCGTGATCACCAGCTGAGCACCCTGCTGTACCGCCTGCACACGCAGGTCAATGTTGGCGCTGAGGCTGTCCGGGGTGGCGCCGATCATCGCATGGGCACGACGCTGGCTGCCGGGACGCACCGGGCCACCGCTGCCGATCACCGCTGCGCTGCTCTGGCGCGGCATGTGGCAGTCCTGGCATTGACGCTGATCCGGGCCGGGCTGGGCATACGGCGAAGCCAGCCATTCACGGTAGGTGTTCTGGCCCGGCGCGCCGGTGCTCGGGTTGCTGTACTGGTGACAGCTGGCGCAGAACTTCGACTGCCCATGCAGTGGCGAGTAGCTGGCCTGCATCGGTGTCGTCGGCACATCCGGCAGATTGCCCCAGACGTAGAACCAGGTGTCGACAGAGCTGAGTGGAAAGCGATACTCGCCGTTGCCCAGGTGGTGCAGCGCATCGACGTCGTCATTGACATGCGCAAGCTGATGGCAGGCCAGGCAGGTGACGCCGTCGAGACCGATCGGCGTCGTCAGCTCGTCGAGCATCACCGCGCCGGGATCGAACACATCCTCCAGCGGCGCATGGCAGGTGGCGCAGAAGCCGGTGTCGTCGGGATCGTGCAGATCTCGAAACACATAGCCGGCGCCGCCGCCAGGTGTACCGGTACCGGAGAACAGATCCAGTACCCAGGGATTGACCGCCGAGCCGGCATGCCGCGACTGGCGCCAGTGGTTGTAATAGGTGCCGTGGCAGCTGCGGCACGAGTTCTCCGGCAACGGCGGCTGGTAGCCGGGATTGTCCGTGGCCGGCAGCCGCAGCAATTGAATCTGCAGGCCGCTCATGCCGTCGAAGACCTGCTGGGCCGAACTCAGGTAGTTGTGCGGCAGCGCCGGGTCGTACGGCAACGCTGCGCCGATCTCGAGCAGCTCCGGGCTGCTCAGGGCGAGCACGAATTCGCCGCCGGCATCGGTGACCGTCTGCCCGAACTCGGGACGTGCGCGGATCGTGACCACAGCACCAGCCACCGGCGCGCCGTCGATGGCATCGACGACGCGGCCTGCGACATCGGCTCGGACCACAGGCGCCGCAGCCAGCATGGCGAGCGCCATGCCGGCTGCCGCGGCCAACCGACGGCACATTGCTATCTCACGTCACGGAGCGCTCTCTTCGCCTCCGGACGAATCACCGGTCTCGAAGCCATTCGCGAAGATCAGATCAAGGTCCGAGCCAGCCGGCACCATGATCGCTGCGCTGAGCTGCGACGGCGTACCTGGACCGGCGACGCCAAGCACGACCTCGGCGGTTTCATCGACGTCCGGCGCGATATTGCTGACGAACGAGAACCGGTACAGATGACCCCAGTTCAGCTCATTGCCGGCCGGCGCAGTCCAGGTCAAGCCGCCCGGCCCGAAGCTGGCGCTCCAGTTGTTGCCGGCGTCGATATCGATATCGGCGAAGTGACCGGCCGGAAGATGAGTGGCCGCCTCGAGAACCGGAACCGTGAAGCTGTTGAAGCCGTTGTTGCTGATCACACGCAGGTTCGGCGACACGTGGTTCGGCGGATCGCCGAGCACGGCGCGCGCGAAGTCGAAGTTGTGGACCGCGTAGTCGTAGCGGTAGCAGGTCCCGCTCAGGCCAGAACCAGCTGGGCACGCGTCCAGCGTCTTGACCTTCACGGCGATCTTGGTATGTCCCTCCGGATCGTCAATCTCGACATTGCGGGTCGGATGGGTTGCCGGATCGACCCAGGTGTCGATGACGGCTCCGAGGATGCTCGCTCCTTGCGTACCGGGGATCCATCCTGAGGATCCCGGTGTCGGAGTCATCGTCCGATGCATCATCGTGTTGTAGATGTTGATGTCATCCTGGACTACGTACCAGGAGTCGGAGTAATACACGGCACCCGGTGTGCTCAACTGGGACTCGCGCACGATCAGGCGGTCGCGATAACCACCCTGATTGTTGACCGAGTTCGAAACTCCATCGCAATTCACATCAAAAATGGATCCGCACCGGCCCCAGTAGCCGGTCGCCGGAATCAGTTCGCTGCGCGGTCCGAGGTCATCGGAAGCGTCGTTGTTTCCGGTACCGTATGTATCCGTACAGTTCGGACTCAAGACATGATTGCCGAACGGTGAGCCGCAGCCGCCATTAGTGGTCAACCATGCGTGTTTGAGCGCCGAGGCCGCGATCTGTTCCAGCTGATCGTCGACGATCCGGTACAGGTTCCAGATCAGGTACGGATGCTGGTCGGCGTTCGGGTACGGATAGCCCCAGGGATTGGTATGGCCGGTGAATTTTTCGTACCAGGGAACGTCGGCGGTGTTCGGATTGTTGGAGTTGCGCAGGGTCGAGCTTGGCGTGAACACGACCTCACCGTTGTCAGGGCCGTTGCCGTCGCAGTCGCCCGTGCCGGTGCTGAGCCGGCAGCGCGAAAACGACATGCTGTAGCTTTGCATCAACACATCGGCCTCGTAGATGCCGCCGCCCGAAAATGGTGCGCCATGGAAGTTCGGGGAACCACCGCTGATCGCGCCCATCTGACCCGTACCCGGATTGAGTACATCGACCAGCATGTGCAGGTTGCCGACATAGGCATCGCTCAGCTCGGGGATCGAAACTCTCTGCGCCAACGCCGGCGTCGCGCGCAAGTCCGCCGCACGAAGCTGGAACCGCTGCAGGTCATCGACCAGTTCATACATCAGGTGGTTGACGTAGAGCCAGACCTGGCCATCGGCACCGACCAGGTCAAGACGCATCGGATTGCTGCGATCCACCCGCAGTTGGAAGCCTTCGTACTCGAGGCGGTCACCGCCGGGCAAGTTCAATGCGAACCGGCCGTCGACCCGGATCAGGCCGCCAACGAAACGGTCCAGCCGCCCCTGCTTCGCGGAAAACTGCAGCCCGTCCGTACGGGGAGTCGAGAACAACGCCATGCCCTGGTCGCGCTGCTCGGCGACAAATGCCGGCGGTTGCGGCAGTTCCACGTCGATGCCGTAGACTTGCAGGAACGTGGTGTTGAAACCGACTCGGACGTCGCCGCCGCCGATCGTGTAGACATCGGCCAGGACGACGGCGCCGTCATCGCTGTCCAGCGGCTGATCGGGTGTTGCGGCCGTCGCGGCGCCAAGGCAAATGCACAGCAGCGCCGCTGCCGGCGCCAGCTTTGATATGAACATGGAATCCTTCCCTCGCCGGTCTGCCGGCAATATGAATGTGCAGCGAAAACTAGCATAGTCAGTCGCAAACCGTGTTAGACCATCGTCAAAGATTGTGCCAATACGCCCTGTCGCCGCGACGGGACGGTCGAAGCGGTCGCGATCAACCGCCCAGGCAGCGCCTGACCACGTCGCGATACAGATCAACCAGACGCTCCAGGTCGGCGACCGCGACGTGCTCGTCGACCTGGTGGATGCTGGCGTTGACCGGCCCCAGCTCGACCACCTCGGCGCCGAGCGGCGCGATGAAGCGCCCGTCCGAGGTGCCACCACCAGTGTCGAACACCGGATCGACCCCGCACAGCGCCCGCACCGAGTCGCGCACCGCCAGCCGCAGCCGCCCGTCGGGTGGCGAAACGAACGGCTCCCCCGAGGCATGCCAGCGCAGCTCGTAGTCCAACCCGCACCGAAGCAGACGCTGTTCAATGTCGTGTTTCAACGCCTCAGCGCTGAAACGGGTGTTGTAGCGGAAATTGAACACCACCTCGCAGACACCGGGAATCACGTTGTTGGCACCGGTACCGGCATGGATGTTCGAGATCTGGAAGCTGGTCGGCGGAAACTCTTCGCTGCCCTGGTCCCAGACCTGCGCGCTCAGCTCGGCCAGCAGCGGTGCCAGCGCGTGGATCGGATTGCGCGCCAATTGCGGGTAGGCGACATGACCTTGCACGCCGAGCACGCGCAGATAGCCGCTGAGCGAACCGCGCCGACCACAGCGGCTGCGATCGCCGAGTGTGTTCTGCGACGACGGCTCGCCGACCAGGCAATGATCGATGGCACGGCCTTCGGCGCGAAAGCGCTCGGCGACCTTGCGCACGCCGTCGATCGCGTCGGCTTCCTCGTCGCTGGTCAGCAGCAGGGCGACCGTGCCGGGGTGATCCGGATGGTCAGCGACGTAGCGTTCGAGTGCGAGCACCATTGCCGCCACGCTGCCCTTCATGTCGGCGGCGCCGCGACCGTACAACACGCCATTGCGGATCTGCGGCTCGAACGGTGGCGAGGTCCAGGCCTCGAGCGGCCCCGGCGGCACGACGTCGGTATGACCGAGCAGGACCATGACCGGGCCGCCACTGCCATGGGCAGCCCAGAGATTGCACACCTCGCCGAACGGCAGATGCTCGATCACGAAACCAGCCGAGGCCAACCGGGCTGCGATCAAGGCCTGGCAGCCGGCGTCTTCCGGCGAGACGCTTTCGCGTCGGATCAGTTCGCAGCTCAGCTCGACGACGGTC
>CAZFUH010000034.1:9345-18344 GCA_964522235.1 uncultured Rhodanobacteraceae bacterium | reverse complement strand
AGCCGTCCGGGCTGCAACGGCGCCCTCGCCATCGAGTACGCCGATCGTCGAGCTTGCATAGCACCACGATGCGCGCTCTCCGATCGACGCACTCAATGACGATGGCATCCGTTTCGCCTCGAACGCTTCTGCCGCGCAGGCTCCTAGGGAAACGGTCCGCTCGCCTCGGAACAATCGCATTTCGGGCGTACGCGCCGGCCACTTCATTCAACGCGTGCTGCCGGCAGGACGAGCAACCATGGTCCAGACAATGCTCAAAACGATCTTCGTGTTTCTGCCCTTGGTGTCTGCGGGCTGCGCCACCGTGCCTGGGCCGGTGACCCCGGTCCCGTTCAAGGTCGGTGGACTCGACATCGTTTCGAAATCCGCGGAAATGCAGATGATCGTGTTCCAGACCCCGGACGATGTCGAGAAACTGTGTCTGGCACCGGCGCCGGATGCGGTTCCGACCACCGCCAACAGCTTCAGCGTCGGCGCCCGAGGAGAGTCCATCGGCGAATCCGGTGGCGCCAGTGCCGATGTACTTGGCGGCCGTGGCCAGGCCGTGCTGGTGATACGCGAGCTGCTGTATCGAACCTGCGAGTTCTCGCTGAATTATCGTCTTGATGGTGCAGCGGCGCTGGCGTTGTATCGCGAGACGCTCGATCGCATCGAACGGATCGCTCCTGCGCTGTCGTCCGCCGGCACGGCGCCACTGGTCAGCGTACCGACCCTGGGCAGCGGCCAGAACGGCGACGATGACGACGATGGCGATGGCGACGTCACCCCGGCACCGGCACCCGCCGGCGCAAACAGCAAATAGCCGACCGCAATTCACGGTCCCGGGGAGAACACAGCAATGTCCACGCCCAAGACGACCCCGGTCGGTCAATGTTCCGCCGCTGCAACTTCGATTGCCCTAACCACTTTCTTCGGGAACCACCATGAATCCTCGTGACCGCGATCGCTGTTCATCCCTGCCGCGCCTGCGGCCACTGACTGTCGCAATGCTGCTGGCGCTTGCCGGCACTGGCACACCCAGGGCTGTCCAGGCCCAGGGCGACCAGGAGGCCAGCGAACGTGAGCTTGACCGGGTCGTGGTAACAGCGACTCGACGCGAGGAGACCGCCCAGGAAGTGCCGATCAACATCACCGCCGTGACCGGCAGTGATATCGAGGAACGCGGCCTGAAGAACCTTGCCGACCTGGTGCGAACCGTACCTGGGCTGTTTCTGGTCAACCAGGGTGGCCGGGACGCCAACCTCCTGACCGTGCGCGGCCTGAACGTCGATCCCCTGGCTGCCAGCGAAGGCGTCGGGCTCGACGGCGGCGGCGTGGTCGCGCAGTACATCGGCGACATTCCGCAGTTCCTCGACCTGCGCCTGTTCGACATCGATCGCGTCGAGGCCCTGCTTGGTCCGCAGGGCACCTTGTACGGCGCCGGAACCTTGGGCGGTGCCATCCGCTACATGCCGATGCGACCGCAGATCGAGGAGACCTCGTTCGAGATCAGCGGCGGCCTGGTCGGTCTCAGTCACAGCAGCGATATCGGCTCGGAAAGCCTGGCCATCGCCAACCTGCCGCTGGGCAGCCAGGCAGCGTTTCGCGCTGCAGTCGCCCACTACGACGATCCGGGCTTCATCGACTATGGCCACGTGCTGCGGCAGCCGGGCGTC
Source organism: uncultured Rhodanobacteraceae bacterium (assembly GCA_964522235.1). Taxonomy (GTDB): domain Bacteria; phylum Pseudomonadota; class Gammaproteobacteria; order Xanthomonadales; family UBA2363; genus Pseudofulvimonas. The sequence goes on along the minus strand of CAZFUH010000034.1, from coordinate 16,689 downwards.
TCCAACCCGGAGCCCGCGCCGGGAGAATTCGACGCCAACCTGCGCCGAGTTCGCGACGCCAACTGGGTGCGGACACTGAGCGGCCGGTTCGGCTTTCGCTACGACTTCAACGATGCCGCGGACCTGAATCTGACCTACCACTACCAGCGCGATCGCGCCGGCGGCCGAACCGTGAATCATGCCGAAAGCTTCGGTACCGACCGGTACGAATCAGCCGGCCGCTACCTGGAGCCGAACACCCGGAAATCGCAACTGCTGAGCCTGGAGGTCAATGCCGATCTTGGATTCGCCGAGCTGACCTCAGCGACCGGCGTCTCGAACTACGACGAACTCGGCCAGCGAGACCAGACCGACCTGCTGCTGGCCTTCGAGTATGGCTATGAGGATTTCCCGAGCTTCTCGTCGTTCACCCGCGAGACCGTCGACCAGGACCGCTTCAACCAGGAGTTGCGTCTGGTCTCGAACCACGGCGGCCCGTGGAACTGGATCGTTGGCGCGTTCTACAACCGTTCCGATCTGGAGGCGACCAGCAGCGAGTTTGTACCTGGCTTCCCCGAGTTCTTCGACATCGACCGGCCGGACAACCTCGAATATTTCCAGCACACGTTCAACGACTTCAAGGAACGCGCCCTGTTCGGCGAGATCGGCTACGACCTCACCGATGCCTGGACCATGACCGTCGGCGCACGCCGTTTCAGCTTCGAAGACGAGCAGCGGGTCGGCTTTGCACTGCCGTTGATCGATGGCTCCGGACCGGACGAGATCCTGCCGTCGTTCGAAACGGTCAATGTCAAGGACAGCGACTCGATCTTCAAATTCAATACCGCTTATCAGTTCAACCCGGATCTGCTCGGCTATTTCACCCTCAGCGAGGGCTATCGCAGCGGCGGCTCGAATGCCGTGCCGCCATGCTCGGATCCGCTGGAGCCCGGTCAGAACGTCTGCGCACTGCCGAACGAGCGCCTGATCCAGCCAGACAAGACCCGCAACCACGAGATCGGCATCAAGAGCAGTCTGCTCGACAACCGCCTGACGCTGAATGCGGCGCTGTATTACATCGAGTGGAAGGACATCCAGGTCGCCGGTACCACGGTCAACGGCGCGATTCCGATCACGGTCAACGCATCGGAAGCCGCCAGCCGCGGCCTGGAACTGAGCGCGTCGGCACGATTGGGGGCCGGCTTGCGGCTCAGCGCCGGCTACTCGCACAACCAGGCCAAGCTGACCGCCGATGCGCCGGGTATCGTCCAGGGCGAGGATGCATTCGATGGCGATCGTCTGCCCGGCTCACCGCGGCACCAGGGCAATGTGGCGCTGAACTGGTACCGGCCGCTGGCCAATGGCCTTGCCGTCGGCGCCGACTACGCGGTCTACGGGCAAAGTGACATCTACACCCGCGTAGGCCTCCGCAACGGCGGCGAGGTGCTGGGCGGCTACGCCACCCACGACGCTGCCTTCAGCCTGTTCGGCGATCGCTGGTCGGTGCGCTTCTATGTCCGAAACCTGTTCGACAAGTTCGCCGAAACCGGCGTACGCGACACCCGCGACGCGATCTACCGGATCGACGGCACTGTCCCCGGCGCCAGTGAGCCGACTCATTCATTCGCACTGCGCCGGTACCACAAGTCGGTGCTGGAACCACGCCGCTTCGGTTTCACCGTCCGCTACAGCTTCTGATCATGTCGGCGCCGGTGCCCTCGGCGCACCCGGTCCAGGTGGCGCTGCAGCGCCACGACTGGACCGGAGCGGAGCGTCTGGCGCTGACGCTGATCGACGACGATGCCGGGCAGGCCGAAGGCCATTTTCTGCTCGGGGTGGCGCTGTTGGAACAGCGCCGGCTGGCGGAAGCGTTGGCGGCGCTGCAACGCGCCGTCGACCTCGCGCCCCGAAACGCCGAGTATCTCGCCCAATGGGCACGGGCACTGGCGATCGTGCATCGCCTGCCCGAGGCCCTGACGGCCGCCGACCGCGCCCTGGCCGCCGGGGAGATCGACGCACTGACCCTGGACACGATCGGTGTCGTCTACGCCCGAGCCAATGCCCACGAGCGTGCCGCGACGGCGTTCCGGCGTGCGGTCGAACGGGCGCCGTTGCGGGCCAGTTTTCAGTTCAACCTGGCCTCGGCGCTCAGCTTCACTGGTGATCTGGACGGCGCCGAAGCCGCCTACGAGGCCTGTATCGCGCTGGATCCGCGCTGTTGGAAGGCACATACCGCCTTGGCTCGTCTGCGCCGACAAACGCCACAGCACAACCACATTCAACGCCTGCAGGCGCTGCTGCCGGCAGCCGGCAATGACGCCGACGCCCTGCTGCATCTGCACCATGCGCTGGCGAAGGAGCGCGAGGATCTGGGCGAGTACCCGCAATCGTTCGCGCATCTGGTCGCCGGCAAGCGGGCAAAGCGCGAAACGCTGGGCTACGCCTTCAGTCAGGACGCGGAGCTGTTCGATGCCATCGAGCAGTCGTTTCCGCTCGACTTGATCCGGCGCGAGGGGTTCGACAGCGACGAGCCGATCTTCGTGGTCGGTCTGCCGCGTACCGGTACGACCCTGGTCGAACGGATCCTCAGCAGCCATTCGCAGGTGCAGTCGGCCGGCGAGTTGCAGCATTTCGGCCATGCGTTCAAGCGCCTTGGCGGCAGCCGGACCCCGCAACTGCTGGATCGCGACACCTTGCAGCGTGGCCGGGAGATCGAGCCGCAGGCACTCGGCGAGCGCTATCTTGCCAGTACCCGCCCATTGACCGGAGCCCGACCTCGCTTCGTCGACAAGATGCCGCTGAATTTTCTCTACGCCGGCTGGATCGCCGCGGCGCTGCCGCGAGCGCGTATCGTCTGCCTGCGCCGGCATCCGATGGACGCCTGCCTGAGCAACTTCCGGCAGCTGTTTGCACTGAACTGGTCGTACTACAACTACGGCTACGACCTGCTCGACACAGGCCGCTACTGGCTGCGTTTCGACCGCCTGATCGACTTCTGGCAACGGCACATCCCCGGCCGCATCCTGGAACTGCACTACGAACAACTGATTGCCGAGCAGGAGGCCCAGAGCCGACGACTGCTGGAGTTCTGCGACCTGAGCTGGGAGCCGGCCTGTCTCACCTTCGAGCGCAACACGGCGCCAGTCGCGACCGCCAGCGCGGCCCAGGTGCGGCAGCCGCTGTACGCCGATGCCGTCGCCCGCTGGCGCCGCTACGAAGCGCAATTGCAGCCGTTGCGCGAACTTTTCGAAGCGCATGGAGTCAAGGTTTGAGCTGAAGTCACTGGCGGGATCGGTCGACGCAACCGGCCGACAACGTGTCGTCAGCGGCAAAGACTGGCATCATTCGCACATGATCAATGTATTGCTTCGAATCTGGATCCTCCTGCTCTCCGGTCTGCTGCTCGCATTGCCGGCCGCCGCCCGACAGACCGGTACCGAAACGACCGAAAGCACCGAAACCGAATGGCTGAGCATCCTGCTCGAAGGCCGCAAGGTCGGTCATGCCTGGGTCGAACGTCGACGCGATGCCGACCGCGTGCGCACCGAGCAACACATGCACTTCGAGGTCGGTCGCTCCGGCGTCAACGTCGTGATGACAACACAGGAAGTGCACGAGGAAACGCCATCCGGCGAGCCGCTGGCGTTCACCAGCGTCAGCACCATCAGCGGACTGGAGATGCGTGTCGAGGGCCAACGCCAGCCGGATGGGCGCTTTGCCGTCAAGTCCGGTGCCGCCGGCGGCATGCGAGACAGCCAATTGCAGTGGCCGGCCGGGGCATTGCTGTCACAGGGCATGGAATTGAAGCTGCGCGAGGCCGGAGTCGCGCCAGGTACCCGGATCGAGTTGCAGGTGTTCCAACCGCTGTTGCAGGATGCCGCGAACCTGGTCCACGAGATCATCGGACCAGCCACGGTCGACCTGCCGGGACAGGACGCAACCGCCGTGGTCGAGGCGCGCCAAACCCTGGCCTTTCCCGGTGGCGACATGATCAGCCGGGTCTGGTTCGACGCCGATCTGAACCTGCGCAAGATGACCATGGACATCATGGGCCAGACCCTGGAACTGCTGTCCTGCGACCGCGCCTGCGCGCAGGCGCCGAACCAGGCGGCCGAGATCCTGACCACGTCCCTGGTCGCCGCGCCGCGCGCACTGGGCCGCACCGACCTCGGCGCGGCCCTGGTGATCGAATTGCACAGTGGCGTCCCGCTGTCGAACTGGCCCGGCATCGACGGCCAGCGCCTGCAAGCGATCGGCGAAGGCCGTTATCGTCTCAGCATCGGCGGTGAACACGGCGATCCGGTCGAGCCGCCAGGCGAGCGTGACCTGATCGCAACCGACTGGCTCGACTATGGCTCGCCGGCGGTTCAAGCCCTGCTGGCCGGTGTCGATCTGGACGCGGCACCGCGACAACGCATGCATACCCTCGAGGGCATCGTCCATCGTCACATCGATGCCAAGAGCCTCAATATCGGCTATGCCTCGGCGAGCGATTCCGCCCGCCTGCGGGAAGGCGACTGCACCGAACATGCGGTGCTGCTGGCTGCCCTCGGCCGCGCCGCCGGCATTCCGAGCCGGGTCGTCAATGGCCTGGCCTACACAGAGGACTTCGGCGGTGGTCCGAACTTCGTACCGCATGCCTGGGTCGCGGCCTGGACCGGCGAGCGCTGGCAGGCCTTTGACGCCGCCCTGCCCGGCCGCCAGCTGCGAATCGCCCTGCATGCCGACGATGGCGACCCCTGGCGCTTCTACAGCAATCTTGACGCGTTCGGACAGATGCGGATCGACTCGATCCAGCGCCAGGACGACGGCGGCGAGTAGCCGCACGGCCGTTCACGAACCACTCGAAAGCCGGTGCGCGCAACGAGTTAAGATCAATCCCGGAGTCTTTTCGGAGTCGCATATGTCAGCTGTAGTGGATCCCGGCGCAAGCGCATCGCATGCTGCACGATTGCTCGCCGTGCTCGCCGAGGTCGAGCGCTTCGTGCTCGGCAAACCGCGTGAAGTACGTCTGGCGCTGGCCTGCATGCTGGCCGGCGGCCATCTGCTGATCGAAGACATTCCCGGCGTCGGCAAGACGACACTGGCGCATGCACTGGCGCAGGCACTGGGATTGGAGTTTCAGCGCGTACAAGGCACCAGCGACCTGCTGCCTGCCGACATCATCGGTGTGTCCGTGTTCGATCGCAGCGACAGCGGCTTCCGCTTCCATCCCGGCCCGGTGTTCTCGCAGGTGCTTCTGGTCGACGAACTGAACCGTGCGCCACCCAAGACCCAGAGCGCCCTGTTGGAAGCGATGGCCGAGGGCCAGGTCTCGGTCGATGGCGTACGCCGGGAATTGCCGACGCCGTTCTTCGTGATCGCAACCCAGAATCCACTCGACCTGGTCGGCACCTACCCGCTACCTGAATCGCAACTGGATCGGTTCATGTTCTGCCTGCGCCTGGGCTACCCCGATGTTGACACCGAACGACGGCTGCTGACCGGTGGCGTACGCCAGACCGATCCATCAAACGTTCGTGGCGTCCTGACCACCTCGGGCCTGCTCGCTGAGATCGCCAATGTCCGTGACGTGGTCGCGCAGCCGGCCCTGGTCGCCTATGTCCAGGCGCTGCTTCAGGCCAGCCGGGCGCATCCGCAAGTTCGGCTCGGACTGTCGCCGCGCGCCGGCCTGTCGCTGCTGGCCGTCGCCCGCGCCTGGGCCCTGCTCGATGATCGACGGCATGTTCTTCCAGAGGACATCCAGGCGGTGTTCGTTCCGCTGACCCGGCACCGCCTGCATCCACGAGCCGACGCCCTGCTCAATGGCGATCAACTGGCCGAACAGCTGCTCGCTGCGACGGCCATTCCCTGAGCAATGACGAGCGTTCGCAGCAGGAGCACTTTGCACGCATGTGGACCCTCGTCGAAAGGCTGATGCCGAAACCGCCAGCCGGTCCGCTGCCACTGATCTTGCCGCGCCGACGCATCTACATCCTGCCCAGCCGATTCGGTCTGGTCTATGGCGCTGCGCTGTTTTTTCTGCTGATCGGATCGCTGAACTACAACAACAACGCCGCAATCCTGCTGTCACTGCTGCTTGCCGCGACCGCATTGGCCAGCTCGGTATCGAACGTGTTTTTCCTATCCGGCCTTCAAGTCACCGCGTTCCAGAGTGACGAGGTTTTCGCCGGTGATGCGCAAGCCTGCCGTCTGCATGTCCGGGCGATCGCCGGCCCGGTTCGTGGCGAAATCACGTTGCGGCTGCCTGACGGCCGCAGGTTCCCCGGCCAGGCCGACGATGCCGGTGGCATCGCCTTCGGCTGGCTTTGGCCAAGCAGCCGGCGCGGGCGCAGGCCACTGGGGCGAATCACCCTCAGCAGCGGCTTTCCGCTCGGACTGTTTCACGCCTGGTGCGTGCTCGAACCGGAGGTCGACGCGATCGTCTACCCGGCGCCGGAGTCGCCGCCAGTACCGCTGCCACAATCCGATGCCGCCCCAGGTGAATACGCCCGGCCGCAACCCGGCAGCGAGGAATGGCATGCCCTGCGCGAATTTCAGCGCGGCGACAGTCCGCGTGAGATCGCCTGGAAAGCCAGCGCCCGCCATGACCGATGGCTGGTGCACGAGATGCATGGTGGCAGTCGGCAACAGGATCTGTACCTGGCGCTGAACCAGGTCGAACAATTGGAGCGCGAACGAGGCATCGCCCGTCTGTGTCGCTGGGTTCTGCTGGCTGAGGAACTGCAACGCCCCTATCGACTGGATCTGGGCGATCGCGGCATCGGCCCGGACCGCGGGCCGGAACAACGCCGACGCGCACTCACCGCCCTGGCCGAACTGCCATGACTATGGAACGGCAGGCAATGGCCGCGAGGCAGTTGCTGGACCATCGCCAGTTCTCGCTGTGTTGCCTGACCGTTCTCGCCGCCCTGCTCCCGCACGGCAGCTGGCTGCCGCTTCCGCTGTTCACGGTGCTGTTGTTTCTGCTCGGCCTGCGCTGGTGGCAGCGCCAGCGCTGGCCGCGCCCGTGGCCGTGGTGGTTCCGCACCGGTTTGATGCTGTGCCTGTTCGTCGCCGCGTGGCTCAGCATCGGCACGATCAGCGGCAATCAAGGCGCCGGTTTTCTCGCCGCCATGCTGGTGTCGAAATTGTACGAAACCGAGCGAATACGCGACGCGCGTTCGACCGCGACTTTCGCCAGCTTCCTGGTGATGGCGCACTTTCTGTTTCAAAGCGAGCTGTGGACCCTGTTCGCGGCAATTCCAGGTGCAGTGCTCGCGATCGCTACGCTCGCCAGCCTGCATCGCGCGCCCGGTCGGCAGCGCTCGGCCTACGGGCCGGCGCTGCGCCAGGCCGGTTTTCTGCTCCTGGTCGCCGTGCCGT
>CAZFUH010000034.1:0-9335 GCA_964522235.1 uncultured Rhodanobacteraceae bacterium | reverse complement strand
GCATCAATCCGCTGATCGGTGCTGCGGGCGTTTCCGCCGTGCCGTTGGCGGCCCTGATGTTCGTACTGTTCCCACGCCTGGACTCGCCAATGTGGGGCAATACCTTCAATACCCGGGGCGGCATGGGGCTGAGCGACCGCATGGAGCCGGGCCAGATCGGGGAGCTGGCCATGGACGATCGCCCGGCGATGCGAGTGCGCTTTCCCGATGGCATGCCCGATGCTGCAGACCGGTATTTTCGCGGCCTGAGCCTGTGGACCACCGATGGCCGGGTCTGGACCCGTCCGGCATGGACGCAAGCGCCTCGTCGCGAGCTGCCGCCGGTGCCCGATCGCGGCATCCGGCATGAGATCACACTGGAACCCGATGCCGCGCCCTGGCTGCCGGCACTGGACCGACCGATCGCGGCACCGGCCAACCTGCAGCTGTCGATGGACCACAGCCTTCCGTTAAGTCGGCAAAACCGGACCCAGCGCTACGAGGTCGTCTCCGATCCTGACCTTGCACTCGATCCCTTCGGTCTGCCACCGCAATTACGTGAGCTGGCGCTTCACCTGCCCAGCGACCGCAATCCGCGCAGCCGTGCGCTGGCGCTTCAGCTTCGCAGTCAAAGCCAGTCCGAACACGACTTCGCCGAACAGCTGCTGTCGCTGTTCACCCGCGAATTCAGCTACACGCTGGAGCCACCGCCGCTGGGCAGGAATTCGGTTGACGAGTTCCTGTTCGATACCCGAATGGGCTACTGCGAACACTACGCGTCCGCGTACGCGACTTTGCTTCGAGCCGGCGGCGTTCCGGCCCGGGTCGTACTCGGCTTCCAGGGCGGCTACTACAACCAGCCCGGCGGTTACCTGGTGGTCCGCCGCTCCGATGCCCATGCCTGGGTTGAACTGTGGCTCGAAGGCCGCGGCTGGTTGCGCGCCGATCCGACTTCGATGGTCGCGCCGGAACGAATTCAGCGCGGCAGCGATGCCTTTTCCGGTCTCGATGCCGGCTTCCGCAGCAGCGGCGCCTGGCGCTGGCTGCTCGACCGCTGGGATTTTCTAGAGATGCGCTGGACCGACTGGATCGTCAACTACCGCGCCATCGACCAATCAGCCCTGCTACAACAACTGCTGGACTGGCTCCCGACATCGGTGTCGATGTTGACGTTGACCCTGACGCTGGCGATCGGACTGCCGTTGCTGTGGTTGCTGTGGCTGCTGCGCGGTCGCGAACGCAGCGCAGAAGAGCTCGATGCCCTCGCCCTCTGGCTGCGCCGTCTGCGCCGAGTTCTGGCCTCGGCCGGTGTACCGTCGACTCCGGCCGAACCGGTATCGATCCTCGCCACTCGCGCCAGCGCCCGCTACCCGGCCCTGGCCGATCGTTTGCGCGCGCTCACGCTGCGTTATCAGAACCTGCGCTACGGTGATGCCGACGCTGCGTCGAAGGCGCCGTCGCGCGCGGATCTGGCCGAACTCTGGCTCAAGCTGTGCTGGCTCCGGCTGCGACGAAGCGCCCCTACGACGCGTCGCGACTGAGTCCTGTGGAGGCGCATTGCCATGAATATCCATCCTTGCTATCGCGTAATCTTGCCGGCACTGATCCTGGCGCTAACCGCATGCGCAACCGCGCCGAAACCGCTGCAAGGCAATTTCACCATTGTCGAGCCAAGTCAGATTGCCAGCAGCGGTCGCCTCGGCGATGCTGTGCGATGGGGTGGCATCGTCATTGAAACGCAACCGCAAAGCGAGCGGACCTGCATCGAAATCCTCGCTCGCGAGCTGTCCGACAATGCCCGTCCGCGGGACCGCGACGCCAGCCTGGGTCGCTTCATCGCTTGCCGCAGCGGCTTTTATGATCCGGAGGTGTTTCGGCATGGTCGCGAAGTGACTGTCGCCGGCCGGGTCAGCGGCCTGTCCGAACGCAGCATCGGCGACTATGTCTACGTAATGCCCGAGGTCGCAGCGGACGTCATCTACTTGTGGCCGGAACGCCGCTACGATGACATCTACGCCTACCCGTACTCGGCCGCGTGGTGGGGGCCGTGGCCCCATCACCGCTGGTGGCTCGGTACCTACTACTACCAGCGTCCGGTTCCTCGGCCACGACCCCGCGATCCGAACTGACTGCGAGCTCTCTGCCGGCTACTCGGCTTGCGCGCGATCACGCAGCGCCAGCACCTGTCCGCGCCAGGTTTCGTAGTTGCGCTGGCGCCGCCCGAGCTCCGCGTCCAGTTGCCGGCGCTCGGCGCGGCTGCCCACGCTGCTGCGTGCCGCCTGGGTGCGTGTCCGCTCGCTCTCGATATTGCGCCTACCCAGTTCCAGCAGAGCATCCAAGCGTGCCAGACGCTCATCGCGATCACCGCCAAGGATCAGCAGCGGCACGCCAGGCACTTCGGCGAAATTGCCCGGATTCGGGATCGTCGAGGCCAAGGTCCGAACCGGCGTCGGCGCCGCCGCAGTGCGGGGCGACCGGGCCGACGAAGTTCGCGCGGCAGCCTGCGCTTCCGATGCAGCGATCGCGCTCGACAACAGCTCGCGCAACATGGCTCGATCGTCGCTGCCGCCAGGCAGGCGGCCTGGGCCGGACACGGATTCCATTGCGGCACTGGTCGTACCCCCGGGGGGCGACGGTCCGGAGTCGTCCGCCTCAGACCCGGATTCTTCGTCGTGTTCGATTGCCGCGACTGTCTCCGCTGCGACCACGGACGACTGCCGGTCGCGATGCGGCCCCGGTGTCGCTTGCACGAATTCCCGCACTGCTCGCGAGGCCGGGGCACTTGCGGCTCCGCCGGTACGCTCGACCACCGCACCCAGTTCCTCGTCATAGACCAGATCGACCGGCGGGGTGAACTCGGGCAAACCGGCACGCGGTTGCTGCGACCCAGTCATCACGCTCACGGTATCGCCACTGCCGCTGCGCAGGCCGAATGCTGCGATCGTCAGCAGTCCGGCCAGCACCGTCGCGACCATCGCGCCGACCGCAAACGCCGGCTGTCGAACCAGCCTGCGCAAGCGCATGATCTCACCCGGGTGCTCGGGAATACGATGCAAGGCATGCAACATGGCCTCGGCGTCGGGGAAACGTTTCTCCGGTCGCTTGGCCATCGCGGTATCGACGAAGCCCTGCCATTGACGACACGATTCGGGCAGCCTGGGCACCGGGTTTTGCAGGTGTGCGATAACGATGCTCAGATGATCCGGGCCCTGGAACGGCGGTTCGCCCGTCAGCAATTCGTAGGTCAGCACACCGACGCTGTACAGATCGCTGCGACCATCCGGCAACTCACCTCGTGCCTGCTCGGGACTCATGTAGTAGCTGGAGCCGAAGGTCTCGCCGGCTCGGGTCTGCCGGCTGATATCGGTCATGATCCGGGAGACGCCGAAATCCGCCAAGCGGGCGCGGCCCACGCTGTCGAACAGCACGTTCTCCGGCTTCACGTCGCGATGGACGACGCCCTGACGATGGACATAGGCCAGCGCCTGCAACAATTCTGACAGCACCGTGCGCAGACGAGCACTGTCGCCAATCAGATCAGCCTCGATCAGGCTGCCGTTCGGCACGTACGGCATCGAATAGAACAGCCGGCCATCCGCGGTCTGCCCGAACTCGATGATGCCGACGACGTTGGGATGATCGAAGCGGGCAATGGTCGCGGCTTCCTGGCGAAAGCGGGCGACCCGAACCTCGAAGTCCTCCCCGGGCGTCAGCAGCTTGATCGCCACCGGGCGGGCCAGGGCGATCTGCTCAGCCAACCAGATATCGGACATGCCACCGCGCTCCAGGGCGCGGAGCATGCGATATCCGGGAATGTCGGGCGGGGGAATACGCTTCACGGTGGAAGTGGGTTCTGCGATTGTTGCGGCCGGGCCGTCTACTGTACCGCGCCGGCATCGCGTATGCTGCTCGACTCGGTCACGGAACTGGCATGCAGCGCGGACAACACCCCGGAAGCCGCGGCGAAGGCCGGCACGATCCCGGTCCGATTCAGGCGCCGAAATCCTTGCGCGAGCGCTTCGGTGCCCTGCGCAACCTGGCGCCGTTCCTGAATCTTGTCTGGCGTACCAGCCCGGGCATGACCGCGGCCAATCTCGGCCTGCGCCTGCTGCGTGCTCTGCTGCCGGTGGTGATGCTGTATGTCGGCAAGCTGATCATCGACGAAGTCGTCGACCTGGTCGGCGCCGGAACGGCATCGGCCGGTCTGAGCGAATGGTGGCACGGCGGCCAACTCGATCAGCTGGCCTTGTTGCTGCTCGTCGAATTCGCTCTGGCGGTGCTCTCCGACCTGCTCGGACGCAGCGTCGCCCTGCTTGATGCCTTGCTCGGTGAGCGCCTGAACAACGCCACCAGTGTCCGCTTGATGGAACACGCCGCGACCCTGGACCTGGAGGACTTCGAGGACAGCGAGCTGCAGGACAAGCTCGATCGCGCCCGGCGCCAGACCATGGGCCGATCGGCCTTGCTCGGTCAGTTGCTGGGCCAGGCCCAGGATGCGGTCACCATCATCAGCTTCGCCGGCGGCCTGGTGATCTACGCTCCTTGGCTGATCGTGCTGCTGATCCTGGCCCTGGTTCCAGCATTCGTCGGCGAGGCCCATTTCAATGCCCAAAGCTACTCGTTGAACTACGCCTGGACGCCGGAGCGGCGTGAACTGGACTACCTGCGGCAGATCGGCGCCAGCGTCGAAAGCGCCAAGGAGGTCAAGATCTTCGGGCTGAACGCGTTCCTGATCGGACGCTACCGTGAACTGGCCGAACGCTTCTATACCGCCAACCGGGCGCTGGCGATCCGGCGTGCCGGCTGGGGCGGCATCCTGACCACGATCGGCACCCTGGGCTATTACGCCGCCTACGCGTTCATCGCCTGGCGCACCGTAGGTGGCGAGTTCACGATTGGCGACCTGACCTTTCTCGCTGGATCGTTCCGGCGCCTGCGCACCCTGCTCGAAGGCCTGTTGATCGGCTTCACCCAGGTCGCTGGTCAGGCCCTGTATCTGGATGACCTGTTCTCGTTCTTCGAGATCGAGCCGGAAATCGTCTCGCCGTCGCCGCCGCGGCCGTTTCCCGCGCCAATCCGGCACGGCTTCGAGTTCCAGGATGTCGGCTTCATCTACCCCGGCGCCGAGCGCTGGGCGGTGCGCCATTTGAGTTTCAGCTTGCACGCCGGCGAAGTGCTGGCCCTGGTCGGCGAGAACGGAGCCGGCAAGACCACCCTGGTAAAACTGCTGGCACGGCTGTACGACCCGGATGAAGGCCGCATCCTTCTCGATGGTCATGACCTGCGCGAATACGATCTGGAGGCGTTGCGGGCGAACATCGGCGTGATCTTCCAGGATTTCGTCCGCTACCACCTCAGCGCCGCCGAGAACATCGCCGTCGGTCGCATCGATGCCCGCAGCGATCACGACCGGATACAGGAAGCGGCTCGCCGAAGTCTGGCCGACGAAGTCATCGAGAAGCTGCCCGACCGCTACCAGCAGATTCTCGGCAAGCGCTTCAAGAAAGGCGTCGACCTGTCCGGCGGCGAATGGCAGAAGATCGCGATCGCACGTGCCTACATGCGCGATGCGCAACTTCTGATCCTCGACGAGCCGACCGCGGCACTGGACGCGCGTTCGGAGTTCGAGGTCTTTCAGCGCTTCAAGGAACTCAGCAACAATCGCACAGCCGTGCTGATCTCGCATCGGTTCTCGACCGTACGCATGGCCGACCGCATTCTCGTGCTCGAAGCCGGACAGATCGAAGAACTGGGCAGCCATCAGGAACTGCTGGCGGCTGGCCGACGCTATGCCGAGCTGTTCGAACTCCAGGCGGCCGGCTATCGCTGAGCGGCAGGTAACCGCGAGCAGGCGCTCAGCTCCAGTTGGGGTTCAATAATCGTTCCAGGAATACGCCGAGAATGCGCGGCTCCATCAGCAACATGAAGACGATGCCATAGCCGGCACCCCACAAATGCGCGCTGTGGTTGATGTTGTCACGGCCGCGGCGTTCGGCCCAGATCGTATAGGCCATGTAGATCACCGCGAACACGATCGCCGGTGCCGGCACAAAGAAGATCAGCAGCATCGCCCAGGGATCGAGCAGGATGAATGCGAACAGCACCGCCGACACTGCCCCGGACGCGCCGAGGCTGCGGTATTCGGGATTGTTCCGGTTCGCCAGATAGCTGGGCAGGATCGAAACCAGCAGGCCGCCGACATAGAACGCAACAAAGCCGAATGGGCCGACATAGTGCAACAGCAGCGGTTCGATCGCGCGGCCAAAAAAGAACAGGGTCACCATGTTGAACAACAGGTGCGCGCCGTCGGCATGGATCAGGCCATAGCTGACCAGCCGGTAGTACTCCTTGCCGCGATCGACCGCCGGCGGCCACAGGATCAGTCGGTCGATCAGGCGCCGGTCATTGAACGCCAGCAAGGACACGGCAACCGTGATGCCGAGAATGATCAGGGTGAGCGACATGAACTCTCTCGTCCGGCGGGAACAGGCTCGGAATGCTACCGCAATCGACTGGTTGTGGACGGCAATTCAATGGCGCTTCGGACGCGTTCTATTCCGCGAGCATGTGCTCGGCGGCAGCCAGGACTTCGGCGTCGGAAGGCAGAACCAGGAACGCAGCACCCGCCAGCGGCGTATAGGTGTCGGCACCGACGACGCGCGCGATCGGCCGACCGCCAAGCCCAGCCTCGACCAGGGCCGTGACGATGCCCTCGCCGACCGAGGCCGTGCGCCGACCTTCATCGACGACCAGCACGCGCGCGCAGGCCTGGGCGTGTTCGACGATTGCCGCCTCGTTCAGCGGCTGCAGCCAGCGCAGATCGATCACCCGAACGCGCGCACCGCGGCGTTCAGCCAGTTGCTTCGCCGCGCGAAGTGCCATCGGAACGCCGTTGCCGTAGCTGATGATCAGCAGCTCGGTCGCAGTCTCGTCGTAGACACGCGGCTCGCCCAGACCCAGCACCTGATCCGGTGCCGGATACGGGAACAGCCAGCCGCCGTCGCCGGCCTCGTACAGATCCTTGGTCATGTACAGCGCGATCGGTTCCAGGAAGATCGATACCCGACCGTCGATCCGGGCCAGCGCAGTCAAGGTGCGCAGCATCATCGCCGCGTCGTCGCCACGGCTGGCGCAGCCGACGACCAGACCCGGGATGTCGCGCAATGCGGCAAACGAGTTGTCATTGTGAAAATGACCGCCGAAGCCGCGCTGATAGCCGAGACCGGCGATACGTACGACCATCGGATTGCGAAACTGATCGTTGCTGAAGAACTGCAACGACGCCGCCTCGCCCCGGATCTGGTCGCAGGCATTGTGAAAATAGGCCAGGTACTGGATCTCTGGAATCGGCAACAGGCCCATGTTCGCATAGCCCTGAGCCAGACCGAGAATCAACGTCTCATCGAGCAGGGTATTGAATACACGCTTGTTGCCGAACGCCTTGTGCAAACCCTTGGTGACCGTGTACACGCCGCCCTTCTGCGCGACGTCCTCGCCAAAGACCAGGGCCTGGGGATACTTCGCCAACAGGTCGTGCAAGGCGTTGTTGATCTGGATCGCCAGGTGGCGCGGCGGCTGCCGCTCCGGCAGCCGGGCATCGCCGCCGAAGGCAGCCAGCCGTTGCTCAGCGTAGTCGTCACGGCCCGCTTCGGCTTGTACGGCATCGGGCGTATATGGCGCCAGCGGTCGCATGACTTCGGCCAGGCTGGTGATCTTGGCTCGGCGATCGGCCTCGTCGGCGGCGGCGAAGCAGCGCGCGCGGATCGCCTCGTACTGTTCGAGCAGGCCTTCGGGTCGATACAGGCCTGACTCCAGCGCGATCGCCGCCGACCGCAGCAACGGATCGGTGCGCTCCAATGCCACCAGCTCCTCGATGCTGCGCCACTCGATCTCGAAGTCGGTACCAGCATGCCCCATGATCCGGGTCGTTTGCAGGTGCAGAAAGGTCGGACGGCGCGAACGTCGACAGTGGTCGATCGCGGCAGCGACCTGGCCGTAGCCGCGCGCCAGATCCAGCCCGTCGGCAAAGAAGTAGTCGAGATCGCGACAGCTGCGAAAGCGCTCACCGATCCAGCCCGGAGGTGTCTTCACCGAGATGCCGATGCCATTGTCCTCGCAGACGAACAGCACCGGTGCCGGTAGTCTCTGGTATGCGGTCCATTGCGCGGCATTGAAGGCCGTCTGGGCCGTGGCGTGATTGGCTGAAGCGTCGCCGAAGGAGCAGATCGCGATGCTGTCATCGGGAATCGGCAACGTATGGCGCAAGCGCCGCGCCTGGTCGATCGCGATCGCCGTACCCAGTGCCTTGGGCAGGTGCGAGGCAATGGTCGAGGTCTGCGGCAGGACCCAAAGCGGCTTGCTGCCCCAGACCTTGTGCCGGCCGCCGGAAGCCGGATCGTCCTGGCTGGCGGCAAAGCTCAGCGCCGAATCCATCACCGGATCCATGCCCGGCAGCTTGCGGAAGCGCTCGGCCATGAAACCGCCGCTCCGGTAGTGCAGGAACGCCGGATCGGTGTGCCGGCACACGCGCGCGACCATGGCATTGCCTTCGTGACCGGAGCTGCCGATGGTATAGAAGACCTTGTTCTGCACCCGCAGCACCCGTGCCATCAGGTCCAGATGGCGCGAGATCAGCTGTGATTCAAACAACTCGAGAAAGCCGCGCGCACTCAGGGCACTGCCGGGAACCACCGGGTCATCAACGGACGGCGAGCGCGTGATCGCACCGGGTTCGAAGGCGCGCACGAACTCGACGAAGTTCTGGTCGCAGATCTCGGCGCGGTTCAGACCACGCATGCGGCTGGGTATGGCGGATGTCGGAGCGATCATGAGCAAGGGCGGCTGGGCGAACCGCGCATTGTAGCCGCGTCACGGCGGCGAATCTCAGAATCCGTACAGCAGGTAGTTTTCGAACCGCTCCGGCGGAGTCACATTGACGCCGTCAGCGCAGAAATCACCGCGCCGGTACGGCCATTGGGTAAAATAGAGCACCGACCGGGCAGTCTGATTCATTGCGGCAATGAAGTGACCCGCAGCTTCGGCATCATCG
Source organism: uncultured Rhodanobacteraceae bacterium (assembly GCA_964522235.1). Classification (GTDB taxonomy): domain Bacteria; phylum Pseudomonadota; class Gammaproteobacteria; order Xanthomonadales; family UBA2363; genus Pseudofulvimonas. The sequence continues at coordinate 307 of CAZFUH010000034.1, read as the reverse complement.
TAGTAGCTTTCGGCAAGGATCCATGGACTGTCGGCCAGACCGGTGATGCCTCGCATATGCTCATCGTGGCGCCGAAAAATCGTTGCCTCGTCGACACCGTTTGCTCCGTAGATGTCCAGGCCCAGTACCGGCGGAAACACACCCGCGCTGTCGACACCAGTGTAGATGTACGACATATGCCGAACCCTCGCCTCCGTACGCACGCGATGAGTGTCGGACACGAACGAGAAGCCAATCGAATGCTGATGGCCGAACACGCTGACGTACTCGCGCCACAATCGCCGGGCATACTGGCTGTGCGCTGAGT
>CAZFUH010000033.1:11132-18386 GCA_964522235.1 uncultured Rhodanobacteraceae bacterium | reverse complement strand
TCGGCAAACAGGCGATCGACGACGACGCCAACCAGACCGGTCAGATGCTGGCGGCAATCTGGGACCGACCGCAGGCGACGTTCGCGTCGAAGATCGAAATCAGCGCCAGCAGCGCCCGCGTCACGCGCGAAGTCGACGCCGGCCTGGAAACGATCGAGGTCGATCTACCGGCCGTTCTGACCACCGATCTGCGCTTGAACGAGCCACGCTTCATCAAACTGCCGGACATCATGAAGGCCAAGAGCAAGCCGATGGAAACGATCGCAGTTGCCGATCTCGGGGTCGAATCGGGCGATTTTCTGCGCACCGGCGAGCACGCGCCGCCGCCCAGGCGCAGCAAGGGCGTCATGGTCAAGGATGTTTCCGAGCTGGTCGCGGCGCTGAAAGCCAGGGGCCTGCTGTAGTCTTCATTGCCGGGCAGCTGCGCCAGCGAGCGCGGATCGAATCGCAATCGGTCCGAGCTTCGTTCCGCCACCGTCGCCCCGGCCTCGCCTTTCGGCTGTACGGCTTGCTGCCGGACAGCCCAGACGCTTAAGGACCATCGCAAATGAGCAAGGTATTGATCGTCGCCGAACATCTGAACGGCAATCTGAACGCCAGCACCGGCAAGTGCGTGACCGCGGCCGCCGGACTGAAACCCGAATGGATCGATGTACTGGTGCTGGCTGACCAGGCCGATGCCGTCGCCGCGCAGGCGGCGAAGATCGACGGCGTCCGCCGTGTGCTGACGGTGAGCCGGCCGGACAATGCCCACCCCCTGGCGGCGATCCAGGCACCGCAGGTGGCCAAGGCGAGCGACGGCTACAGCCACGTATTCGGCCCTTCGACGACCTTCGGCAAGGACTTGATGCCGCGCATCGCCGCCCTGCTCGGTGTCGCCCAGGTCTCCGACCTGATGGAAGTCGTCGATAGCCACACGTTCAAGCGCCCGATCTACGCTGGCAACGCCATCGTCACGGTCAGCGCACCGTCCGACACCACCGTCGTCGCGACCGTACGCACCGCCTCGTTCGCTGCCGCCGGCGACGGTGGCGACGCGTCGATCGAAGCATTGCCGCTCGACGTGGCCGCCCCGAGCCACACCCGTTTCGTCGGCCTGGAGGCGGGCAAGAGCGACCGGCCGGACCTGCAGACCGCCAGCCGCGTCGTCTCCGGCGGTCGTGCCCTGGGATCGGCCGATGCCTTCAAGATCATCTATTCGCTTGCCGACAAGCTCGGCGCCGGCGTCGGCGCCTCGCGCGCCGCGGTGGACGCCGGCTACGTGCCCAACGACATGCAGGTCGGCCAGACCGGCAAGATCATCGCACCCGAGTTGTATGTCGCGATCGGGATCTCCGGCGCAATCCAGCACCTGACCGGGATCAAGGACGCCGGCACCATCGTCGCGATCAACAAGGATCCGGAAGCGCCGATCTTCGAGATCGCCGACATCGGTCTGACCGGCGACCTGTTCAAGCTGGTCCCGGAACTCGAGGCCGCACTGGGTTGATCGGCGATGAACCGGGACCGGCTGCTGCCGCTGGCCGTCGACCTCGACGGCACCCTGGTTCTCGGCGATACCCTGTATGAGTCGCTGCTGATTCTTCTGCGGCGCAACCCGCTATACCTGTTCCTGTTGCCGTTCTGGCTACTCGGCGGCAAGGCGGGTTTCAAGCGGGAGCTGTCGCGCCGGGCGCTGCCGGCACCTTCCGATCTGCTCTTCAACCAGGCATTGCTGGAATGGTTGCGCGACCAACGCGACCATCGTCAACTGCTGTTGTGCACGGCCGCCGATCAGCGCATCGCCGACGGCATTGCCGGGCATCTGGATCTGTTCGACGGCGTACTCGCCAGCGACGGCACGAACAACCTGTCCGGACCCGGCAAGGCAGCCGCCCTGGTCGAGCGCTACGGCGAGCAGGGTTTCGACTATGCCGGAAACGAACGGGTCGATCTTGCGGTCTGGCGCCACGCCCATGCAGCCGTAGTCGTGAATGCGTCGCCGGCCGTGCTTGCGGCGGCGACACGGGTGACAACGGTCGATCAGGTCATCGCGCCGAAGCAGGGCGTGGGCCTTCAACCGTGGCTTCGCGCGTTGCGCCTGCACCAATGGGCGAAGAACCTGCTCGTGTTCGTACCGCTGCTGACCGCGCATCTGCTGTTCGAACAGGATGCTGTTGTGCGCGCAATGCTCGCGTTTCTAGCGTTCGGGCTGTGCGCATCGAGCGCCTATGTGCTCAACGACCTACTCGATCTTGCGGCCGATCGCGCGCATCCGCGCAAATGCCGGCGACCGTTTGCGTCAGGTCAATTGTCGGTGTTCTCCGGGCTGCTGCTGGCCCCTGCCCTGCTTGCCGCGGCGTTCGCTGTCGCCATTCTGCTGCCACAGCGCTTCGTGGTGACATTAGCGGCCTACTATCTGCTCACCGTTCTGTATTCGTTCCGGCTGAAGCAAATCGACACGGTCGACGTCGTCGTACTGGCGTCGCTGTATACCGCACGCATCGTCGCCGGCGCCTTCGCGCTTGCCGTGATGCTGTCGTTCTGGCTGCTCGCGTTCTCGATGTTCCTGTTTCTCAGTCTGGCGCTGGTCAAGCGCTACGCCGAGCTGCAACAACTGCGCGAACGCGGACTGGAGTTCGCCATCGGGCGCGGCTACCGCGTCGAGGATCTGCCGATGATCGGCTCGCTCGGCACCAGCGCCGGTTACGGCTCGATCCTGGTGCTGGCGATGTACGTGAACAGCAACACCAGCGAGGCGTTGTACCGGCAACCCAAGTACCTATGGCTGATCTGCCCGCTGTTGCTGTATTGGATCACCCGCGCCTGGATCCTGGCCCAGCGCGGACGCATGCACGACGACCCGCTGATGTTCGCGATCGGCGACCGGGTCAGTATCGTCGTCTTGGCTGCATGCCTGGCTCTGGTTGCGCTGGCGATATGACTGGATCCGCGGTCAGCTGGGGTCGCTATCCGCGGCAGCAGGCGGCACGCGAACTTCGCCTGTATGACCGGAACCGGACATTGCCGAAGGTCGAGGGTTCGATGCTCGCCTATGGCAATGGCCGCAGCTATGGCGACAGCTGTCTCAATGGCGGCGGCACGTTGTTGCGCACTCGCGGACTGGACCGACTGATCGCGTTCGACCGACTGACCGGCCGTCTACGTTGCGAGTCGGGGGTGCTGTTTGACGATCTGCTGCGTCTGATCGTCCCGGCAGGGTGGTTTCTGCCGGTGCTGCCGGGCACCCGCTTCATCACCGTCGGCGGTGCAATCGCGAACGACATTCACGGCAAGAATCACCACCGCGCCGGCAGCTTCGGCCGTCATCTGCTCCGTTTCGAACTGCTGCGCAGCGACGGTCAGCGCCTGGAGTGCGCGCCGAGGCAGCACGCCGATCTGTTCGCAGCGACCATCGGCGGACTCGGACTGACCGGGCTGATCAGCTGGGCGGAACTGCAGTTGGTGCCGCTTACCAGCCCTTGGCTCGCCGTCGAGACGATCCGATTCCAAGGCCTGGACGAGTTTTTCGCACTCAGCGCAGAATCTGCGCTGCATTACGAGCACTCGGTCGCCTGGATCGATTGTCTTGCACCGGCCGGCCAACGCGGCCGCGGCGTGTTCAGCGGGGCCAACCCATGCACCGGCCTGGCCGCAGGACCCGAACGGCCACGCCGGTCGCTGCGAATCCCGTTCACGCCGCCAATACCACTGCTCGGTGGCCCCGGTCTGCGCAGCTTCAACCGCTACTGGTACTACCGGTCACGGCCTCGGCACGCCGTGAAGCACTATCAGCCGTTCTTCTTTCCGCTCGATGGCATCGGCGACTGGCATCGCCTGTATGGACCGCGTGGCTTCCTGCAATATCAATGTGTGCTGCCGCCGGCGTTCGCAGCAGCTTCGATCGCCGCTCAGCTCGACGCGATTGCCGACAGTGGCACCGGCTCGTTCCTGGCTGTGCTCAAGCGCTTCGGCGAACTGCCGTCACCGGGCCTGCTCAGCTTCCCGCGGCCTGGTACGACCTTGGCATTGGATTTCCCGTTTCGCGGCGAAGCGACGCTCGCGCTGCTGGAGCGGCTGGACGCAATCGTCGCCGAAGCTGGCGGCGCCGTCTATCCGGCCAAGGATGCGCGCATGAGCGGCAGGCATTTTCGTCACTTCTTTCCGGCCTGGGAAAATTTCTCCCGGCATGTCGATCCCGAATTCTCATCCAGCTTCTGGCGCCGTGTCAGCGACACCGAAGACCGCGGAGACTGACCATGCACAAGATTCTGATCATTGGCGCGACTTCGGCCATCGCCGAAGCCTGCGCCAGGCGTTGGGCCGAGCGCGGCGCAACACTGTATCTGTTGGCGCGCGACCGCCAGCGTCTGCAAGCGATCGCCGACGATCTGCGCGTACGCGGCTCTGCCGAAATCGGCACCGACGTGCTCGACGTCAATGACTTCGCCGAACACGAAAAGGCGATCGAACAGGCACGGGCCGCACTGGGCGGCATCGACGTCGCGTTGATCGCGCACGGTACCCTGCCCGACCAGGGCGAATGCCGACTTTCAGTCGAACACACGATGCAGGAATTCACGACCAATGGCAGCGCGGCGATTGCGCTGATGAACCATCTGGCCAGGGTTTTCGAGGGTCAGGGCCACGGCACCCTGGCGGTAATCTCATCGGTTGCCGGCGATCGAGGCCGCGCCAGCAACGCCGTCTACGGTGCCGCCAAGGCCGCAGTCAGTGCCTATGCCAGTGCCCTGCGGCAGCACCTTGGCCGACACGGCGTCGATGTTCTGACCATCAAACCGGGCTTTGTCGACACGCCGATGACCGCGCACTTGGGCGGCAAGGGCGCCCTTTGGGCAACGCCTGAGCGCATCGCCGCAGGCATCGTCCGCGCCGTCGAGCGTCGCCGCAGCATCGTCTACCTGCCCTGGTTCTGGCGCCCGATCATGACCTTGATCCGCCTGCTGCCGGAATTCCTGTTCCGGCGCATGCGCTTCTGAGCACCGGGCGATTCTCGACAAAGCCGCCAAGCTGGTCCGACCGGCGCCCACCTTGGCGATTGCCATCATTGCAACTGTGCTTCCGCGTCTGTTGGCCCGCTGGTCTCAACGCCGTCCGTCGCCGCCGCGCCCAGACACCTGATCTAGTGCCAACTGAATGTCCCTGTCATGCTCGATTCGAAAGAAACCGCGAAGACAACGCCGGTCGCCAGAATATCCGATCTTCGCACTCGATCCTGCATAATCTGTCTAGTGTAGTGCGTCGGAAGTTTGGTGCCTTTATCGCGCCGTGGATTCGGTCCCGAGACAAGGCGCGAGGAGGAGTCATAGCAACGCTATGGCGACGACGAGCAACACCGGATCGGGGCCGAAGACCAAGCGAGAATGGTGCGAAACTTCCTGCGCACTACACTAGATAGTAAAGTAGACCTTGGCCGCGGTTGAGGACAGGGATGCCCGAATTGCTGGCGCACCGCACTCTTGTTTCTCTCATTTGTCAGATCGATGAAGCACACTGCTCAGAAGCCGCTACTTCTGCTTGTTTACGTCTGCTTTTCCATGCTCGCTCTCGGAGTCAATCCGTTCGCGGGGCAAACAAGCACACCGTTTGATCTGCTTGTTTACTTCCCGGGATTCGGCCAGACCCTGGCAGCGGACGAGGTCAGGCAGCACGCCCGCTCGGATGTGCTGACCTACTTTCTTCCGAGCTGGACCGCATCCAAGCGTCAGCTCGAAAACGGAGCGATTCCGTACTGGCTCGACACCACCCGTGGCGGCGATCAGGGTATGTTGCGGGTGGTCAATGGCCAGTTGACACCTGCCTTCGCAGTGTTCGCCGCGATACCGGATGATGCGCTCGGCTTCTACCTCTCGGTACTGCTCAACCTGACCCTCGCCGCCCTCGGCATGCACCTGTGGCTGGCACGCCACGTTGCGACCATTCCTGCGCTTTTCGGCGCTGTTGCGTTCCAACTTTGTGGCTTCAACAGCGCCTGGCTGTACTGGCCACAGTTCGCGACGGTCATCTGGATTCCCTGGTTGCTGCTCGCAATCAACTGCCATGCCGATCGTCCGACGATGCTTCGGTCTGTCGGCATCGGTGCCGCTACCGCTCTGCTGCTGCTGGGCGGGTTTCCATTCGTGTCATTGCTCGGGCTTGGTGCTGCCTGTCTGTACATGATCCTGATCGTGCTCAAACATGAGCATCGATCCGATTCGGCCATGCAATTCCTGTGCCGGGCAAGCTCGGGGCTGGCGCTGGGCCTTCTGTTCGCGGCGCTGCCGCTGCTGTCGGCATGGCAGTGGCTTGCTCAGTACGACATCTCCTGGCGCGTCGGTGGCAGTCCGCTGCAGTTTCCGGCACACGCATTGGCGCTGATCGCACCTTGGGCCTATCAGTGGACCCAGAGCGCTCCGGTCATGAACCAGGTCGAGGTCGCAATGTATGTCGGCACGATTGCGATCACTCTTGCCGGCATCGGAATCGCCCTCACCCTCCTCAGCATCCGCCGAGCGGGAGCTTTCCCGCTGCATTTCCTCCTGCTGCTGGTACTCTCGGCAGGTACCGTGTTCGCGATCTGGCCGTACGAACTGGTGCGGTGGCTGCCCGGAATGTCGTACAACACCTGGTCGCGAGCGATTTCCCTGATGGATCTGGCACTGGCTGCCGCCGCGGCCTGGGGACTTCACCAGCTACTGGAAAAATCGCGACGACACGTCCCGTCATTGGCGGTTGTCGCAGCCGTCTGCATACTTGCAATCCATGCCCTGGACATGAGCAGGTACTTCCGGAAATTCAACGGCGCCACCAGTGCGGCGCACTACTTCCCGAAGACCGGATCGATCCGGTACGTCCTTGACCATCAAGGCCCGTTCGATCATACCCTTGCCGACTTCTCGTATCTGTTCTCCGGCGTGCTCAGCACGTACGGTTTGCGAGAGTGGTTTGCCCACGGTCATCGTACAGACGCGCTCAGCGCCGCCCTGAGATCCATGGGCAACGACAGGATGTCGGTATCGCCAACAGCCTCGGCTCTGAGGTTTTGGCATATCCGGCTCGATTCGCCGGAACTCAGCGCGTTCAACAATCGCTATCTGCTCGTGGCCGCCGGCCCGGCAAGCCAATGGTATCCAAACGGGGGGCCGGCACAGAGCCTTCTTCCATTGCCTTCGCTGCCGGCAAACACGTGGCAACAATACTTCCCGATTTCCAGAGGCATGCCGCTGGCGGCCATCGGCTTGCGCATCGCGACCTATCGTGAGGTGGACGTTGACG
>CAZFUH010000033.1:0-11122 GCA_964522235.1 uncultured Rhodanobacteraceae bacterium | reverse complement strand
CGCTCTACAACGATGCGGATGATCGCCGCCTGGCTACCGCGAGCATCCATGGATCGGAGATCGTCGAGAATCAGCTGCATTGGCTAGCGCTCGACTCAGACCCGGTCTGGTTGGCTCCGGGCAACTACCGCATGCTGATCGAATACAAACAGGGGCCGATGCAGCGAAACATCACCGTCTGGGCACGAGAAGATATCCTGCCGGGAACCCGCCTGGTCGATGGCGAGGGAAATGTCGACAGCAGGCAGATCGACTTCCTGCTGCAGCTGGACTGGCGCCATGGAAGGGATTTCCGGGAGGTCTATTCGGACGATGGAATCGCCGTCCTCGAGAATCTCCGCAGCCCGAAAGGCGCCTATTTTCTCGCCACACTGGAACACGCAGACCTCACGGATACCGGCTCCAACATCGATGTCGTCCAGTACCGGCCCGGCAACTTTGAGCTTCGATACTCGGGACAACAGGCAGGATATGTGGTCGTTCCGACGTCGGTCACTGCCGATTGGCGGGTGCGCGTCAACGGCGAGATCATGGAACCCGAATTGCATTTCGACGTACTTCCAGCCGTACCGGTGTCCGGTCCGGCGACGATCCACTTTCAATATCGCCACCGCGCGCTGGGCCTGTTCCCATACTGGCTCGTTACGCTGGCAATGGCGCTGGGGCTGATGTGGTGGCTCGATCGGCGCCGTAGAACGCGATCGTCTACTGCTGAGCCGATGGCCTGAACAGATAGAACAGCACATCGCCGACCAAGGTCACGACCCGGCCGGCCAGCACCGCAATCAGCAGCTCACCTTCGGCGACGACGGAAGCGAGCAGAAACAGAAGAACCACCTCCCGGATTCCAAATCCGGCAGGAGCGCCCGGGGTCAGCATGCCGATCAACCAGGCAGCGACGTAGGCGCCCATCACCGCCAACCACAGCCATGGCGTTGTCAGTCCACAGTCGCAAAACCATGCCAGCAACAGCACGAAGCACAGCGCGGCGATGGCAAGAAAAGCCAGATACAGCCATAGCGCCCGCCGCAGTTCGCGTCCCGGCATCGCAATCGAAATCGCGATCAGCGCCGACAGCATCAGCAGCGACAGCGCTCCGACCACCGACACCGACATGCTGGTCAGCAGCAGCGGCAAGGCCAGGACCGCAATCATGGCGCCCGCAGCCGACAACAGCGCCAGCTCCCAGAACGTGGTCTTGATCAGCACCCAGCCCGGGATCCCGGCCGCCATGCCGAGCGCCTGCCGGCCGGCCAGGTGAAAAATATTTCCTGGAATGTATTTCCCGATCTGGGATATCGCGTAGATCCGGACCACCTGACGGCGTGACGGAAGCGAATCGAAATGGCCAAGCAGTTCAGCCCACGCTCGCGCCAGGACCAGATTGGCTCCTGCGTAGACCGCCGCAAGAACCAGAGTCAGCGCCCAGGCATCGAATCCGAACTTGAACTCTTCGGTCTGTTGCCAGTATTCGCGCAAGCGAAACGCGACGAAGACGATTGCCGTCACGGCCAGCAGGCCGCCGAACCAGTGCAGATTACGCCGCAACGGTCTCAGTCTCTCGGACTGCACAGCAGCATGGTCCAGGGCAATGGCGTTCGCACCTCATCGACCTTGAAATGCTGCGACAGCAGGCGTACGAAGTCTGCCGAAGACCAATGCTGAATGTGACCCGGCGTATTGCCCAGTGCCCGGACATACTTGCCACGCGCGAGGTTGAGCATGCGCCATAGCGGCTCGCGCGGCACACTGACGATCAGGTGTCCGGTGACGATACCCTGCAGTGCACGAAGGGCCGCCTGCGGATCCTCCAGGTGCTCCAACACCTCGCAGCAGACCACCAGGTCCGCGCTGTCTCTGTCCGCTTCGACGTCATAAATGCTTTGCACCTGAAACAGCTCGGCGGAAACGCCGGCCGACACGGCATTGTCCCGCGCCAACGCGATCGCCTGCGTCGAAAAATCACAGCCACGCGCGTGCAGACCGCGGCGCGACCAGCGCAACACCCAGTAGCCTTCACCGCAGCCCACTTCGTGGATCGTTCGTGGCCCGACACGGGCGACCAGCCCTTCCAGACTCTGCTCGAATCCACGCATCAACCATCGAACCACCGGGTTGCGCGAGCCATACTTGTCATAGACGTTGCCGACCGGGATGCCGTCTTCTTCAATGCCGCCCGCCAGCTTTACTTCAGCGTTGACCCGGTCGTCGCAGTCACGGTGATTGCCTGGATCCTTCGTCATTTTGGCGTTCCGCTGTCAACGCTCGCGGATTCCAGCGCAATGCCACGAGCTTCGGCGCTACGATCGACCGGCGGCAGATCCCGCAGACAATGAACCTGGTGCCGGACATCCTCGATCAGTTTCCGGTTGGCCGCCTGCAGATCGGCGAGAAATGCAACCAGAAACGCCTGAAAACCCATGATCAGGAAAACCGCCGCAAGGATCAACGATTGTATATGACCACCTCCGTAACCCAGCCAATAGCGCCATAAGAAACGCAATCCGATCAATACGCCGGCCAGAAACAGCAAGGCTCCGATCGTCGCAAAGAAGCGGAACGGTCGGTAGACGACGAAGATGCGAACGATCGTGACGATGCTGCGCTTGATGTAGGACGGGATGCTCTTGACCAGCCGCGACGGTCGTAGATCGCCGTTGACGCGCACCGGCACCGAACAGATGGCCATGCTCCTCTGCCCGGCCTGGATGATCGTCTCCAGCGTATAGGTGTAGTCGTTGAACACCATCATTCGTTGCGCCGCCCGCCGCGAAAAGGCCCGAAAGCCGCTCGGTGCATCCGGGATTTCTGTTCTGCTGGCGACGCGAACGACCCAGCTGCCGAGCTTCTGCAGCAGCTTCTTGGTCCAGGAGAAGTGCTCGATGGCCTCGATCGGTCGAGCCCCCACGACGATGTCGGCACGACCCTCCAGAATCGGCACCGTCAAGGCGGGAATGTCCTGTGCATTGTATTGATTGTCGGCATCGGTGTTGACGACAACGTCGGCCCCTAGTGAAAGGCAGGCATCGAGACCGGTCATGAACGCATGCGCCAAGCCCTCGTTGCGGGTATGACGAATGACATGGTCGACACCGTTGTCGAGCGCCACCTGCACCGTCTCGTCCGTGCTGCCATCGTCGATGATCAGCCACTCGACGCGATCGAAGCCGGGCACATCGCGCGGCAGCTCGGCAAGTGCGATCGCCAATGTGTCAGCCTCGTTCAGGCACGGAATCTGGATGATGAGTTTCAAGTCGCAGCTTCCCCAGGAAATTGCCGCTACGTCGCGGTCGGGCGAGTATTTCGACGCCTGGCATGCAGGCTCAGCGCCGGTCCATTGGGGTGATTGGGATGATCGAATTCGATCGCCTGGACGTCGAAGCCGAAGTGCTCAAAGCAGGCCAGCAGCTCGTCTCGTGGCATCCAGTTCGCGAAATCGGAGGAACCACCACAGAACCCACCCCAGCCGAGTGCTTCCTTGTAGTCGCGCCGGACCAGATGATGCTTGAATCCGGAGTGCTCCGCCGGTTGTGGCTTGTCGAACAGACGCTGCTGTTCCGGCAAATCAGCAAGGCGATCCGGATCCCAGTAGTGGGTCCAGACCAGCATGTCGTCACAGCGACGACTGAGTAGCTCGATCAGTTCTGCGGGATTGCGCATGTGATAGATGACGCCGCTTGCGATGCCGATGTCGTAGTGCCGGTCATCGAGCTTGAGGTGTTCGATGAAGTCGCCGAGCAGAAACCGGCTTCGTTGCAAGCCCATCAGTTCCTTGACGATCAAGCATTTCAGATAGGCGCGGGTGTTGCTCTCGATGGCCAGTATCGAAGCCAGGCCGGCACACTCCAGCATGCAAGTATGAGCTGCCTCAAGCGGTCCCAGCTCAATTGCCGAGCGTCCCGTCAAGTCGCCAAGCCGGTCCAGAAACCAGGCGATTCTGGCATCGGAGAACAACGCCGCCTGGCCACCGCTGTTTGCTCCGATCTCCTCAGGCAACTGCGAAGACCACTCTCCCTTGAACAGATCCACGGCGCTCTGGGCGCTTGGTGCGTCCGTGATGTAGGCGTCCAGTATCGTTTGCAATTTGGTTGTCCCCGGTCGAATTCTGGTTCATTCCGCTTCGATTGTGCCGCAATCCCCACAGCAGCGACACGCCGCGAAAGCGGGCTGTCGCAGAATTTCAGGGCGTGCGCACGGTCTCATACTGTCTACTCACGAAGTCAGCGCGACATCGAGTTCGGCGCGCAGGTCGGCGAGGTCTTCGATACCGACTGACAAGCGGACCAGATTGTCGGTGATGCCGAGTTCGGCACGACGCTCGGGCGGCACGCTGGCGTGGGTCATGATCGCCGGATGATTGACCAGGCTTTCGACGCCGCCGAGCGACTCGGCCAGCGCGAACAGTCGGCAGCGCTCCATCATTGCCCGGGCAGCGTCAAGGCCGCCCTTGACGTAGAGGCTGATCATGCCGCCGAAGCCGTCCATCTGGCGCGCCGCCAATGCGTGCTGCGGGTGCGAATCGAGACCGGGGTGGATGACTTTTTCGATCGCCGGATGGTGCTGCAGCCAGCGCGCCAACTCCAGTGCGTTCTCGCAGTGCGCGCGCATGCGCAGGTGCAGGGTCTTCAGTCCGCGCAGGGCGAGAAAGCTGTCGAACGGCCCCTGCACGCCACCGACCGAGTTCTGCAGAAAAGTCAGCTGCTCTTCCAGTTCGGCATCGTCGCCGACGACGAGCATGCCGCCGACCATGTCCGAGTGCCCATTCAGGTACTTGGTCGCCGAGTGCATCACCAGGTGCGCGCCCAACTCCAGCGGCCGTTGCAGGATCGGGGTTGCGAACGTGTTGTCGACCGCCAGGCGGATCCCGTGCTTGCGAGCGAACTCGGCGACTTGCTCGAGATCGATGATCTTCAGCAGCGGATTGGTCGGGGTTTCCGCCCAGATCAGACGTGTGTTCGGTCGTACGGCGGCGGCTAGCGCCTGCGGATCGGTCAGGTCGACAAAGCTGAAGTCCAGACCCGCCGAGCGTCGGCGCACGCGCTCGAACAGGCGGTAGGTACCGCCGTAGACGTCATCCATGCAGATGACGTGGCTGCCGCTGTCCAGACTGTCGAGCACGGTTGCGGTCGCAGCCAGGCCGGAGGCGAACGCATAGCCGTGACGTCCGCCTTCCAGCTCGGCGACGCAGCGCTCATAGGCGAAACGGGTCGGATTGTGGCTGCGCGAATACTCGTAGCCCTGATGCACGCCCGGACTGGATTGAACATAGGTCGAGGTGGCGTAGATCGGTGTCATCACCGCGCCGGTCGACGGGTCGGGCGACTGCCCGGCGTGGATGGCGCGCGTACCCAGGCCGTGTTGGCTCGATTTCAAGACGATGCTCCAGCAGACAAGACCGGCATTATCACCCATCGCCATCGATCGCCGCCCGCCCGGCGGGAATATCGTTCCCCTCGCACGCTTGGCGCCGGAGCCAGCCCGTCGCTCGACTTCGAGTGATTTTCGCGCATCGCCGCAACCGCCGCAGGCAGGAAAACTGCCGCCGGATCGCCGAACCGGACGCGGCAAGACGTTGTTTCCAGAAAAGTTCAGGAAATCGTCAGCAAATGATCAGGTCTCCGTTGAGACCGCCGCAATCTCCGGTCGCACGATGCCGGCAGGCCGCAGGCGCTACATCGCGCTCGGCCGGCCACAACCACTGGAGGTAAGGGTATGAAACGTGTTTCCACCTGCCTGGCGGCTCTCAGCCTTCTGCTCAGCACCCTGGTCTGGGCACAGAGCGGCGGCGACTTCGCCATTCATCGAAGCTCGGTCGACACCGGCGCAGGAACCGCCAGCGGCGGCATCTGGCAACTGAACGGAACCTTGGGCCAACCCGATCCGGGCCAGGCGCTGGGCGGCCTGTTCAGCGTCCGCGGCGGCTTCTGGGCCTCCGGGCTGGCACCGTCCGATCTGATCTTCGCCAACGATTTCGAATAAGGAGCTCAACATGAAAATCCATCACGTCGTCCTGATGTGTCTATCGATCCTGGTGTCCGGCCCGATCGCCGCGGCTCCGCTGGGTACCGCCTTCACCTACCAGGGAGAATTGCGCCAGTCCGGCACCCCGGCAACCGGCAGCTTTGATTTCCGCATGCGCTTGTACGATGCCGTGTCCGGCGGCGGCCAGGTCGGCCCGACCGTCGATGTCGGTGCCACCCCGGTCGCGGGGGGCATTTTCGCAGTCGAACTCGACTTCGGCGTCGCTGCGATCAGCGACCAGCAGATGTGGCTGCAGATCGAGGTGCGACCAGCCGGTGGTGGTGGCTACACCCTGCTCAATCCACGCCAGAAGCTGACCGCGGCGCCACAGGCGTTGTTTGCGCTCGGCGCGGGCTTTGCCGACGAGGCATCGAGCCTGTCGATGGACCATCTACGCACGGTCGGCAAGGGCGGCGGTCAGTACACCACGGTCGCAGCCGCGCTGGCCTCGATCTCAGGCGCATCGGCCAGCAATCCGTACCTGGTCCTGGTCGGTCCGGGCATCTACGACGAAACAGGACCACTGGTGATCCCATCGCATGTGCACGTCCGCGGCATGGGCCTAGGCAGCACGATCGTCCGCGCAACCAATGCCGCCGCTTCTCCCACTCCCGCCGCCGCGGTGTTCCGGATGGGCGACAACAGCCGCTTGAGCAATCTCAGCGTCCGGCATACCGGCACCGGAACGTTCGCGATCGGCGTCTACATGACCGACGACACGACGCGGGCGACCCACCTGGAAGATGTCGACGTCGCCGTATCCGGTGGCTCCGGGGTCGGCCGCTACGCGGTCTATCTCAACGACGCCAGCCCGGTGATTCGGCGTGCTCACCTGCGCGCGAGCGGGGCCACCGGCTTCGGCACCGCCGTCAATGCCGCGGTCGGCAGCGTCAACGTCTCCGGCGGCTTTCCGCAGGCGCTGATCGAGCACAGCGTCCTGCTCGGGGCCGAGACCTCCGACATCACATGCACGAACAACACCGGCACCGGCTTCGCATTCCAAGGCACGTCGTCGTCACCAACGATCCGCCACAGCTATCTGTGCGGCGGACACCGTGGCGTGTTCCTTGGCACCCAGGGCTTCGTGCGCATCCACAACAGTCACCTCGCCAGCAGCAGCACCAGCGGCGCGTTCATGACCGAAACCACCGGCTCAGCCACCGTGATGATCGCCGGTAGCCAGGTCGACTATGTCGGCAACAAGCACACCGGCACCGGCGGCCTGGTCTGTGTCCACAGTTACAAGAGCAACATGCTGCCAGCCGCGAACGGCACCACGGTAGGCACCGCCTGCAACTAACTCCGCCAACACCCGGATGGCCGAGAATGCGGCCATCCGGGCTAGTGTTGGGGCTCTTGTCAAGAACGGCAACACCGCCGAGGGCGGATTGGGGGGTTCCCTTCGAGCGGGTCAGCAAAGGGCCGCCAAGAGCGACGCACTACACTAGTGCACGCGACGACGCAGATAGTTCAGCAGATCGATCCGCGTGATCAGGCCGAGAAACTGCTCACCGTCCATGACAATCGCGACATGGCCGTGATCGAACACCGGCAGCAAGGCCTCGACCGGGGCATTGACGTCGAGTTTTTCCAGCTTGGTCACCATGGCGGTCGAGACCGGATCGAGGAACCGATCCTCGTTGCCGTAGACATGCATCAGCACATCGGACTCGTCAAGGATACCGACCAGTCGGTCGTTGTCGACGACTGGCAATTGCGAGATCTCGTACAGCTTCATGCGCTGATAGGCGGTGACCAGCAGATCCTTCGAACCGATCACGACCGTGTCGCGATGCTGGTACGGACGCATGATCAGGTCGCGCAGGTCGCCGGTCGGCTGGCGCTCCAGAAATCCGTTGTCGAGCATCCAGTAGTCGTTGTACATCTTTGACAAGTATTTGTTGCCGGTATCGCAGACAAAGCAGACCACGCGCTTGGCCTGGGTCTGCTCGCGGCAATAGCGCAGCGCAGCGGCAAGCAGGGTGCCGGTCGACGAACCAGCGAGAATGCCCTCCTTGAGCAACAGCTCACGGCCGGTCAGCAGGCTTTCCTTGTCGGCTATCGCGTAGGCCTTTTTTACCCGGCTGAAGTCGGCGATGCTGGGCAAGAAATCCTCGCCAATGCCCTCGACCAGCCAGCTGCCGGACTTCTCGCTCAGCGTGCCCTCGTTGATGTACTGGGCCAGGATCGAGCCGACCGGGTCGGCGAGCACGAACTCGACCTGCGGCGCGTGCTGCTCGAAACAGCGCGACAATCCGGTCATGGTGCCGGACGATCCGCATCCGAACACGATCGCGTCCAGACGCCCGTCCATCTGGCGCAGGATCTCAGGGCCGGTCCCGTGTTCGTGCGCGCGCGGATTGTCCGGATTGCCGAACTGGTTGATGAAGTACGCACCCGGAGTCTCGCGCGCGATTCGTTCGGCAAGATCCTGGTAGTAGTCCGGATGGCCCTTGGCGACATCCGAACGGGTCAGCACGACCTCGGCGCCCATTGCCTTGAGGTTGAAGATCTTCTCCCGGCTCATCTTGTCCGGCACCACCAGAATCAGGCGATAACCCTTCTGCTGGGCAACCAGGGCCAGACCCAGACCGGTGTTGCCGGCGGTGCCCTCGACCAGGATGTCGCCCGGCTTGATGCGGCCATCGGCCTCGGCCGATTCGATCATCGACAGGCCGATGCGGTCCTTGATCGAGCCACCCGGATTCATGCTTTCCAGCTTCAGAAACAGCTCGCAAGGACCGGTATCCAGATGGCGGACCCGAACCATCGGCGTGTCGCCGATCAAATCCAGCACGCTTTCGTAGGGCATCGTCGTAGATCCATTCCAGACGGTCGCGAGCGAATCGTGACCTGGTTGCCGGCATCAGACAGTGCATTGCCGGAAACGGCTGCGCCGTTCAAGGGGGCGGTAGCTTAACAGCCTGTCGGGGTCGGGATTGCGCTGCCGTGGCTACGCCGAGATCGCTCCGGATCCTCCGTGCTCGTTCGACAACAATGCCGCTGTCGTCCTGAAACGATGACGACTCGTCTACGCTGCCAGTAGTGCCGCGTAGCGGACGGCCGTGAGAAATCAGGTTCGACGGAAGGCCGCGGCGGTATCCGGATCGTCGCAACGGCGACCCGCGTGTCAACGGCGACCCCGGCCGCCGTCGGTCTGCACCGACGCGACGGACCGGGGGGTTGAGGATCGACGCCGCGCGGGCGCCGCCTCTACTTCTGGTGCTCGTACATGTGAACCAGGCGATCCTTGGCCCAGAGCTTCTCCTTCTTCATCTTGGCCAGGGTCAGGTCATCGATCGGCAGTACACCCAACTCGGCGTCCAGCACCTTCTTGTCCAGCTCCTTGTGACGCTGGTACAGGGTGCGGAACTCCTCGTTGTCGCTCAGCAGCGTCTCGATTTCCTTCTGGTTGTTCTCGAACATCAGCCTTCTCCTTGCGGTGAATGGCGCAGCAGAACGCCCCATCGAAACGGCAACCGTTTCCAACGGGGTGGGCGCTGCGGGCGGGAAGCAGTTCGCCGTAACGGCGGGATTCGACGCGGGTAGTGGCGAGAACGCAAACCCGGACGGCAACGCGTTGCCGCCAGACCACCGCCGGTAGGCGGCGATCGGGCGAAGCTGGAACGCGATTGCATTCGTCATGGTGGCTCCGGTCCGCTGGTTCCACGGACACTTTACGCTACTCCTTTCCAGGCCAATCCACAAGCCACTGTTAACCGTCGTTTAACTTGATAATCAATGGCTTAGCTTGCGCCCTTGCGAAGTGGGTCTGCTTTTTCGCGAATTCGGCTATGATCGCAGGCACCGCCCGTCGTCCGGCTCGCGAGGCGCTATCCGCTGCCGGTCGCGGCCGGTGTGACCGGCTGGAAATCTTGCTGAAACCGGCACGCCAGTGCCGCAATGACGCCAGGACAGGGCCGACAACGAATGGGGAACTGCCAGTGGATGTCGATCCGTATCTCAGACTGATGGTGGACAAAGGCGCCTCGGACTTGTTTCTGAGCGTCGGCGCGCCGCCGTACATCAAGGTCGAGGGCCGTATGCGTGCCGTCGGCTCCACGGCGCTGTCCGGGGTCGCAGTCGAGGCCTTTGCCAATGCGTTGATGGACGACATGCAGGCAGCCGAGTTCGAGCGTGCCTGGGAAATGAACCTGGCTGTCAGTCGGCCGGCCATCGGTCGCTTCCGCGTCAATGTATTCCGGCAACGGGCGGAGCCCGCGATCGTCATCCGCAACGTCAAGACCGAACTGCCGCGGATCGAGCATCTGGGCCTGCCGCCGCTGCTTCGCGACCTGATCATGCGGCCACGCGGACTGATCGTCGTCGCCGGCTCGACCGGCTCGGGCAAGTCGACCACGCTGGCCGCGATGATCGACCATCGCAATGAGAATTCCAGCGGCCATATCCTGACAATCGAGGATCCGGTCGAGTTTCTGCACAAGCACAAACGCTCGCTGATCAACCAGCGCGAGGTCGGCTTCGATACCCACAGCTACCACGCCGCGCTGCGCAACGCGATGCGCGAGGCGCCGGATGTGATCATGATCGGCGAGATCCTCGACCGCGAGACGATGGAGGCGGCAATCTCGTTCGCCGAAACCGGCCATCTGTGCCTGACCACTCTGCATGCGAACAACGCCGACCAGACCTTGGATCGCATCCTCAGCTTCTTCCCGGAGAGCACCAAGAACACGATCCTGATGAACCTGTCGATGAACCTGCAGGCAATCGTTTCGCAGCGCCTGTGCGTTGGCGTCGACAGCCGGCGGGTACCGGCGGTGGAAATGCTGATCAACACTCCGCTGACCCGTGACATCATTCGTGGCGGTCGTCTCAATGAACTCAAGGAGGCGATGGAACGCAGTCTGGAGAGCGGCATGGCCAGCTTCGATCAGGCCTTGTACCGCCTGTTTCAGGAGCGCCGGGTCAGCCGCGAAGAGGCCTTGGCCCATGCCGACTCGCGCGAAGGCCTGGCGCTGCGCATGCGCCTGTCCGAAGGCGGCGGTGAGTTGACCACATCGGATGAGCAGGACATGTATGCGGTCTAGCCCGCATTATTCATGAACCTTCTGCTGCGACCGCCGATCCATCCGCTGGG
>CAZFUH010000032.1:0-18710 GCA_964522235.1 uncultured Rhodanobacteraceae bacterium | reverse complement strand
CACGCTGGCCTGCAGAATCAGTTGGCAGGCTTCCGGGATGGTCATGAAATAGCGCTCCATCTCTGGATGGGTGACGGTCACCGGACCACCGCGCGCAATCTGCTCGCGAAACAGCGGCACCACGGAACCGGCCGATTCCAGCACGTTGCCGAAGCGAACGGTGATCCCTCGCATCGCCGCCCGCTCGGCCAGGCCCTGACAGAACAGCTCGGCAAGACGCTTGCTCGCGCCCATCACGTTGACCGGGTTGACTGCCTTGTCAGTCGAAATCAGTACGAAGCTTTCAACTCCGTGCGCAGCCGCCGCCTCGGCCATCGCCCGGGTGCCGAGCACGTTGTTGCGTACCGCCTCCCGCAGCTGCCGTTCCAGCAACGGCACGTGCTTGTAGGCGGCGGCATGAAAGACGTGCTCCGGCCGATGTCGAGCCATGACCTCATTCGCAGCATGGCGATCGCTGGCGTCGCCCAGCACGGACTCCAGATCCAGATCCGGATGCTGGCCGCGCAACTCCTGCTCGATCCGGTACAAGTTGTATTCGGACTGCTCAAACACGATCAGCCTGGCCACCCCCAATCGCGCGACCTGTCGACAGAGCTCGGCACCAATCGAACCGCCACCGCCGGTAACCAGAACCCGGCTGCCGCTGATGCCGGTCCGGATCGACGTCCAGTCCAGCTCGACCTCCTCGCGTCCGAGCAAGTCCTCGATCGCCACTTCCTTGAGTTGGTTGAACTGGGCTCGACCCGCGATCACGTCGGCCAATCTCGGCACCGTCCGGAAGCTCAGACCCGTACGCTCGCACAACCCGACGATGCGTTGCATCTGCGTCTTGGTCGCAGTCGGGATCGCGATCACCAACAGCTCGGCGGCAATCTCGGGCGCGATCACCGGCAGGCGTTCGATTGCACCGAGCACCGGAATGCCGCGGATGCGCGCGCCGCGTAGACCGGGATTATCGTCAAGCAGACCAACTGGAAGGAAATTTCGGTCCTGCTTCAGCTCGCGCAGCAAGGCTTCGCCGGCACTGCCGGCGCCGAGGATCAACACCCGTTTCGAGCCGGCGCGCTTCAACAGGTCGAGCCTGCTGTCCTTCCAGTAGCGATAGCTCAGGCGCGGCGCAGCGAGCAGCAAGGCCAGTACGAAGGGATAGGCGAGCAAAACGCTGCGCGGAACCCCCTCCAGACGGGTCAACAGGAACAGACCGAGGGCAATCGCGAGCGCACCGAGAACGCTGGCGCGCAGTATGTTGAACAGATCAGGCAGACTTGCGAAGCGCCATAGGCCGCGATACAGACCCGTCCACCAGAGCACCAGGCCTTGCGCGAGCAGCACCACCGGCAATTCACGACTCCAGGGCACAGGCGCCGCATAGCCAATGTCGGACATCCAGAAGCGCAACCACTGGCTCAGATTCCAAGCCGCCCAGACCATTGCCAGATCGTGCAGAACCACCGCCACGCGCGGATTCAATTGCCCAAGCAGCCGGCGCAGGCGCGAACTCATGTCGCCTCCCGCCGTTGCGTCACGCGCCGGCAATGACGACCCAGCAGGAACCAGACCGTCAACGCCGACAACAGCAGTGCCAGCGCCACCGGCCAACCCCAGCCGGCGTCGACTCCGTACGATTGCAGCCAGGCCGCCGTCGGTGCAGCGACCACGAGGTTCCACAGCAGGTAACCAGCAGAGACCTTGGCGTGACGATGACCAACTTGCACCAGGCGCTGGTACAGGTGCTCGCGGTGCGCTTGCCAGAAGCGTTCACGGCGCAACATTCGTAGTACCAGGGTCGCGCCGCTGTCGACCAGGAACGCCGAACACAGCACCAGGCCCACCGGCAGCGGCACCAAGGTCGTAATCGCGCCGTACAGTACGAGCAGGCCAATGGCCAGACCGATCACACCAGAACCGCTGTCGCCAAGGAACACCCGCGCTCGCGGCCAGTTCAACGGCAGGAAACCGAGCGCAGCGCCGGCAAGCAGAGCCGCAAACAGCGTCATCGCCGGCTCTTGCGCCAGCGCATACAGCAGCGCAAATGCGCTGCCGCAGAACAACGCGTGCAAGCCAAGCAGGCCGTCGATGCCGTCCATAAAATTGTGCAGATTGATCGACCAGGCCAGAGCCAACACCAACAGCGCTAGCCAGGGCCAGTCCAGAGGAGGAAAGCGACCAGCGACCAGGGCTGCGACGACCACGGCGGAAGCGGCCAGATGTGCCAACAGACGCAACAGTGCAGGTTGTGAACGGATGTCATCGAGCAGACCGACTCCGGTGACCACAGCGACGCCGAGCAGGACCAGGGGGGCGGAGATTGGCCAGATGTTTTTCATCTGCAAGGCAACGATCACGACTACAAGCACAATCGCAATTCCAATACCGCCGCCACGCGGCGTCGCCTGCACATGCGAACTGCGTGGACCTGGCTGATCAAGCAGATGTCGAGCCCCGTGTCGAATCACCAGCCGCGCAACCAGGTGGGAAAGCACCGCCGCGATCGCCACCGCGGCAAGAACCACAAGCAAGGGCAGCAGCAATTCGTTCATTCGGCAAGCAGTCGATGTTGTGGTTTCAGGCTGTCCCAGCGTTTGCAGCTCGGGCATTGCCAGTGATGGCTGCGGGCACCGAAGCCGCAACCCTTGCAGCGATAGCTTGAGCCCTGTTCGACCATGCGACCGGCGACCTCATGGATCGCCGTCAACACCGGCCGGGTGGCATCATCGCTGCGACGCAGCCCGACCTCGACCAGATGCTGTAGACCAGACACAGTCGGATGTCGCCGCAATTCCTTGGCCAGAAAAGCTTCCGCGGCAGCCTTGCCCTGCTCTCGTTCGACATGACTGGCCAGAGCCAGTACCGGCGCAATGCCAGGGTAGCGCGCCGACATCTCGGTCAGAAAGTCGCGCGCCCGTGCTTGATCGTCAAGCTGACCATAGCACTCCAGCAGTGGCGTCAACAGCAGCGGCAAGACATCCAGATCGATGCGCGCGGCACGCTCATAGGCGCGCACTGCACGCACGACTTCGCCAGCCAGACGCTCCAGGTCGGCGAGCAGCAGTTCGCCTCGCGCACAGGCCGGATCAGCCTTTAGCGCCAACCGCAGCTCTTCGCGGGCTATTTCCAGTTGACCTCGCGAGCGAGCGCGCTCGGCCAGCTCACAACGGTAATGCGCGATCGCTGTTCCCTGAGGGCGGCCGGACAGCTCTTCCAGTCGCTCGGCATGATCGATCGCCTTGCCCCAGTCGCGTTCAGACTCGTAGATCGTGACCAGACGGCGCAAGGCATCGACGACCTCGATCTGGGCCGCAACCAGGTCGGCAAACAACGCCTCGGCACGGTCGAGCAGACCGGCGCGCATATAGTCTTCGCCAAGCTCGAACAACGCGGCTGTCTTTTGCGCGCGACTAAGGTTTTCACGCTTGAGCAGATCCTGGTGCAACCGGATTGCGCGGCCGACCTCGCCACGGCGCCGGAACAGACTACCCAACGCCAGCTGGGTATCGACCGCTTCCTGGTCGAGTTCGGCGATCGACAGAAATACTTCGATCGCCTTGTCCGGCTCTTCGTTGAGCAGATGACTCAGCCCCTTGAAGTAGCCACTGGACAGACGGTCGACGCGGGCGCCGCTGACCAGTTCGGTTCCGCGCCGGGCAAAGAACCAGCTCGCGGCGGCCACCACTGGCAACAACAACCAGAACAGCTGGAGTTCGGACATCGATTCGGCGGACGTGATCGAGGAACGCTAGTGTAGTGCTTCGTCCTTCCAGGGATGTTCAGCGGAACGGCTCGTCCAGCAAGCCACCGTCGCGACGACGCCGTGCCGTCGGCCACGGCGCTGCACGCCGCGGCAGGAGCATGCCGTTATTGCACCCGCAGCGGGCATGCCTCGACAAGACGGCGATTGCGCCGCACTACACTAGAACAATGATCCCGCTACGCGCTGCGCAGGCGGCTCGACCGGGACCGGGGCTTCAGCGTCGCCATTGACGCGTTCGCGCAGTTCCTTGCCGGGTTTGAAGTGCGGTACGTACTTGCCGGGCAGCGCGACCGGCTCACCGGTCTTTGGATTGCGACCGACCCGAGGCGGACGATAGTGCAGGGAGAAGCTGCCAAAGCCCCTGATCTCAATCCGACCGCCCTCGGCCAAGGCACCCGCCATCTGCTCCAGCACCTGCTTGACTGCCAGCTCGACGTCAGCCTGCTCCAAGTGCTTGAGTTGTTCGGACAGGGCAGTGATGAGTTCCGACTTGGTCATCGCGACTCCTTCGCCATGGCATGGCCAGCTCGGGGAACACACGGCCGGCGGCGGACAGCCGCCGGCCGTATCGGTAAACGCACGGAACTAGTCGCCCTTGCGCATCTGCTCCTTCAACAGAGCGCCCAGGTTGGTCGTACCGGCGGAGGCATTCTGATATTCCTCCAGCACATCGGCCAGCTCGGCCTCATCCTTGGCCTTGATCGACAATTGCAGCATACGACCCTTGCGATCCATGCCGATGAACTTGGCCTCGACTTCTTCCCCGACTTTCAGATGCTGGCTGGCATCGTCGACCCGCTGCTTGGCGATGTCGGCGGCCCGAACATAGCCCTCGACACCTTCACCCAGGTCGATCACAGCGCCCTTGGCATCCACTTCTCTGACCGCACCCTTGAGCACCGAGCCCTTCGGATGATTGGCCATGAACGTGCCGAACGGATCCTGCTCCAACTGCTTGATACCGAGCGAGATGCGCTCACGCTCAGGATCGACTGCCAGAACCACGGCCTCGACATCGTCACCCTTCTTGAACTGCCGAACCAGATCCTCGGCGGTGCCCTGCCAGGAAATGTCCGAGGTATGAACCAGACCGTCGATACCGCCGTCCAGGCCGATGAAGACGCCAAAGTCGGTGATCGACTTGACCGGACCACTGACCTTGTCGCCCTTCTTGTGGATGGCGGCGAAGGTCTCCCACGGATTCGGACTGACCTGCTTCATGCCGAGCGAGATGCGGCGACGCTCTTCGTCGACATCCAGCACCATGACCTCGACCTCGTCGCCGACCTGGACCATCTTGGCCGGGTTGACGTTCTTGTTGGTCCAGTCCATCTCCGACACATGCACCAGACCTTCGACGCCTGGCTCCAGCTCGACGAAGCAGCCGTAGTCTGTGACGTTGGAGATCTTGCCGAAGAAGCGGCTGTTGGCCTGGTAGCGACGGCCGATGCTGACCCACGGATCGTCGCCGAGCTGCTTCAGTCCCAGGGACACGCGGTTGCGCTCGCGATCGTACTTGAGCACGACGACATCCATCTCCTGGCCGACCTCGACCACCTCGGACGGATGGCGCACGCGCTTCCAGGCCATGTCGGTAATGTGCAGCAGACCGTCGATACCGCCGAGATCGACGAAAGCGCCGTAGTCGGTGAGGTTCTTGACCACGCCCTTGAGCTTGGCACCTTCGATCAGGCGTTCCATCAACTGCTCACGCTCGGCCGAGTATTCGCTCTCGACGACGGCGCGGCGCGACACGACGATGTTGTTGCGCTTGCGATCCAGCTTGATGATCTTGAATTCAAGATCCTTGCCTTCCAGGTAGGTCGGCTCACGGACCGGCCGGATATCAACCAGGGAGCCTGGCAGGAACGCGCGTACGTCCTTGATGTCGACCGTGAAGCCACCCTTGACCTTGCCGCTGATGCGGCCAGTGATCGTGGCGTTGTCGTTCATCGCGGATTCCAGCTCGTCCCAGACCATCGCGCGCTTGGCCTTCTCGCGCGAGAGCATGGTCTCGCCGAAGCCGTTCTCGATGTACTCCAGGGCAACCAGCACCTCGTCACCGATATTGATATCGAGGTCACCATCATCATTGCGGAACTGGTCGATTGGGATCACACCCTCCGACTTCAGCCCGGCATTGACAATGACAACGTCGGATTTCACATCGACCACGACTCCGGTGACGATGGCGCCCGGCTTCAGCTTCGCGAAGGCCTGGCTCTGTTCAAACAGCTCGGCAAAACTCTCTGACATGTTGATTCCAGTGGATCCAAGGACCGCGGCAGGCGGCCCACCCGTTGATGGCGCTTGCGCACCGTTGACAAAAACCCGTCGCGCCAGCATGGCACGAGGGAACCAAGCCGATCGTCCGGCTGACCGGCACGACCGACAAAAAACCTAGACCTGCAATCCGTGCAGGCGGAGCTGATCGAGAACGGCAGCGACCACCGCATCGATCGACCTTCCGGTCGAGTCGATGGTCACGGCGTCCTCCGCCGCCTTCAGCGGCGCCACGCTGCGACCGCTGTCGCGGGCGTCACGCGCCTGGATCTCCTCCAAAAGGGCGGTAATTGTAGTGCCAACACCCTTATCCTTCAACTGCTTATGACGGCGCCGTGCGCGCTCGTTCACGCTGGCGGTCAAAAACACCTTGCAGGGAGCGTCCGGGAACACCACGGTGCCCATGTCGCGGCCGTCGGCAACCAGGCCCGGCGGGCGCGAGAACGCCCGTTGCCGCTCCAGCAGCGCACTGCGTACCACCGGCACGACAGCCACCGCCGAGGCCGCGGCGCCGGTGCTTTCCAGGCGTAGATCGGCATCGCGGACTGTTCCATTCAACAGCACCGACACACCGTCCTGTCCGACCTGGAAGTCGATCGGCAGATTCCGTGCCAGCCCAGCCAGCGCCGGCTCGTCATCCAGGCCGATACCTTGCTCCAGGGCCAGCAGGCCGACCGCGCGGTACAGAGCCCCCGAATCAAGCAGATGCCAACCCAGCGTCTGCGCGACCTGCCGTGCGACCGTGCCCTTCCCCGATCCGCTGGGTCCGTCGATGGTCAGGACCGGGACTGGCGCTGTCGATTCGGGCATGAATGACTCACATTCAGAAGGGCAGCCACCGGCGACCGGAGGAAGGGCAACAGGACATGCGTTTGCGCGCCAGCGCGACCGCGGCGGCAAGGCTATCATGCGCCGGTGCCGGCGACACGCAATCCGTCGTCCGCCACTGTCGCCCAGGGCGCGATGGGAAAGACCAAGCTATGGACCCAACTGCTGCCATTCCGCCGCTCGTTGCCGCTCACGACGCTGAGTACCATCCGGCTTGCTACGGCGATGGCTGTGCCGAATTCTATGAACAACTGTACGGGCTGCCCCAGCGTCAGATGCTGGACACGCTTGCAGAGCTTGCCGGCAGCGGACCAGCGCTGGAACTGGGCCTGGGTACCGGCCGGGTCGCGCTGCCCCTGGCACGACGTGGCGTAGCGGTCGGCGGCATCGAAGCATCGACGCACATGCTGGACATGCTGCGTTCGCGTCCGGGTGCCCAGCAGCTGGAAATCATCGAAGGTGATTTCACGACTGCCAGGACGACCCGACCATGCTCGCTGGTCTTCGCCCTGGTCAGCACCCTATTCTTGTTGCCAGACCGCCACAGCCAGGCGTGTTGCCTGATCAACGTGAGCCGGCAACTGGCACCCGGCGGGCGGCTGCTGATCGAAGCCTCGGTACCGGACCCGGCGAACTCGGGACCGACGCGCCATCATGCTCAGATTCATACCCCCCTTGGCGAGCGCAGCTATTCGGTGCGGCTTTGCCCGGCCAGCACGGAGGAAATCGACGAGATGGCGGCACGGGCTGGATTGCGCAGAATTCAACGTTGGCGAAACTGGTCCCGGCAGCCGTTCCACCCTGGCGACCCGAGTCACATCAGCGTGTATGGCCAAATCGCCTGATCGGCGCCCGCGCCTGCTCGCTCTGGCTGCATCGACAGGCTCCTAGGCCGCGCAGGCTAGCCTCCTCAACTTTTCACAGCCAGACCTGCGCGGTCAGCAAGTCCTAGAAAATCGGGAAACGAAGTGGCGACGTTCGCGCAATCGGTGATCGCAACTGGCGCATCGGCGCGCTGGGCGAGGACCGCCAGCGCCATCGCGCAACGATGGTCGCCAGCGCTATCGACTGTGCCGCCATGCGGCGCCCCGCCACGGATCACCGCGCCATCGGCCTGCTCGTCAACGCCAATACCCAGCGTGCGCAGGCCGTCGGCCATGACTGCCAGGCGGTCGGACTCCTTGACCCGCAGTTCAGCAGCGGCACAGACCCGGGTCTCGCCCTCAGCCACAGCGGCGGCAGCGAACAAGGCGGGAAACTCGTCGATCATGTCCGGCACGCGTTCCGGCGGCACGTCGATGCCGTGCAACAGCGCATGGCGCACGCGCAGATCGGCAACCACCTGACCACCGCAGTCACGCTGATCGAGCAATTCGATGCTCGCGCCCATCTCGTGCAAGCTGTCGAGCAAACCGGTGCGGCGCGGGTGCAGGCCTACGTTGGCGATCACCAGATCAGAACCAGGAACGATGCTGGCGGCGACCAGGAAGAACGCAGCCGAGGAGAAATCCCCAGGCACGTCGATCCGGCCTGGCGAGACCAGGACCGGAGCAGGCACCAGCTCGATCCAGTCGCCTTGGCTGCGAACGTCGACAGCAAATGCGCGCATCATGACCTCGGTGTAGTCGCGAGTCGGGTGCGGCTCGAGTACCCGGGTGACTCCGTCCGCATACAGACCGGCGAGCAGGAGGGCCGACTTGACCTGGGCGCTGGCGACCGCGAGCGGATGCTCGCCCGCGCTCAGGCGGACGCCACCGTGGATGCGCAGCGGCGCACTGCCACCCTCGGCAGTGTCGATCCGTGCGCCCATACGGCGCAGCGGCTCGACCACGCGCAACATCGGCCGCCGCGACAGCGACGCATCGCCGACCAGAACACTGTCGAAGTCCTGCCCGCACAGCAGCCCGGCGAGCAGGCGCATTCCGGTACCGGCATTGCCGCAATCCAGGTCAGTTCGCGCCGCCTGCAAGCCATGCAGACCAACGCCATGAATGATTCGATTCGATCGCCCCGGCGCCTCGATGCTGACGCCCAACTGCGCGAAAATCGCTGCCGTTGCGCGCGTATCCTCGCCTTCAAGAAAGCCGTTTACTTCGGTGACACCGTCGGCGATCGCGCCGAGCATGATCGCGCGATGCGAGATCGACTTGTCACCAGGGATCTCGATCCGGCCCTGAAGCGCCCTGCCCTGTCCGGCCGTCCAGTCCATCAGGATTCACCCGGCTCGATGACCATCGCCGCCATCGCCGCGATCAGTCGATCGTTCTCCTGCTGGCTGCCGATGCTGATGCGCAGACATTGCGGCAACCCGTAGCCGACCATGGGCCGGGTGATCACCGCCTGCTCGCACAGCCACTTCTCGACCTGGCTGCTGCGCTCGGCACTGCCGAAGCCGACCAGGACGAAGTTGGTGCGCGATGGCCAGACGCGCCAACCGAGTCCACTCATTGCCGCGGCAACACGCTCACGTTCGGATTGGTTGTGCCGACAGACCGCGCGCACATGCTCGTCGTCGGCCAGCGCTGCCTGCGCTGCCGCCAAGGCAATGTTGTTGACATTGAAGGATTCACGCAGACGCTCCAGCACCGCAATCGTTTCCGGAGCCGCAATCGCATAGCCGACGCGTAGTCCAGCCAGACCATAGACTTTCGAGAAGGTTCGGGTCACCAACAGATTTCGGTGGCGATCGAGCAGACGCAAGGCACTCGAACCGTCCGGATCCGGCTGACACTCCTGGTACGCCTCGTCGACCACGACCAGGGTCGACACCGGCACGCGCGCGAGCAGTTCGGCCAGCGCCTCCGGCTCAAACCAGGTGCCGGTCGGATTGTTCGGATTGGCGACATAGAGCAGTCGGGTCTGGGCATCGCAAGCGGCCGCAAGCGCCGGCAGATCGTGGCCGAAGGGCGCCTGTGGATGATCCTCGGGCAGCGCCGGTATGCGCTGGGCGACGGCACCGACCGCAGCGGCTGCAATCGCGAACACGGCAAAACCATATTGCGAGTACACCAGGGGCGCTCCGGTCGGCACGAATGCCTGCGCGATCTGCATCAGGATCTCGTGCGAACCGTTGCCAAGCACGATCTGGGCCGGCTCGATGCGATGTCGTTGCGCCAATGCGCGCTTGAGCTCGCCGCCGAGCGGATCGGGATAGCGGAAGCAATCGGCCAACGCGGCCTGGGCAGCGGCCAGCGCTTTCGGGCTCGGACCAACTGGATTCTCATTCGAACCCAGTTCGGTCAGCAGGCCGGGAAAGCGTCGCCGCCAGGCGACCAGGTCGTGGCCGGGATCGTAGGCGCGTAGACCGGCGATCGCCGCCGGCAGGCGTTCGCGGTGCCAGGGCTCGATCGCCATCATCAGGCGATCGCCATCGGGTAGGAGCCAAGCACGCTGACGCGAGCGATCTCCTGCATCTCCGCCAACGCCGCCATCACCGGCTCGTCCTCGACGTGACCGCCGATGTCGATGAAGAACGCGTATTGCCAAAGTCCCTCATGCGAAGGTCGCGACTCGATCCGGTTCATGCTCAAGCCGTGCTTTGCCAGCGGGCTGAGGACGTCGAACAGGACACCGGGACGATCCTCGATGAACACCAGCAGCGAGGTGCGATCGGTACCGGATGGCGGAAACAGCTCGCGCCCGATGACCAGAAACCGCGTCGTGTTGTCCGGCCGGTCTTCGACCGGCCCGGCAATGGTCTTCAGATGGTAGACATGACCGGCGGCCTCGCCGGCGATCGCCGCGGCATCATCGGCGTTGCGCGCGCGCCGCGCAGCTTCGGCATTGCTGACCACCGGAACCCGTTCCGCCTTGGGCAGGTGCTTGCGCAGCCAGGCCTGACATTGCGCCAGCGACAGCGGATGCGAATAGACACGCTCGACGTCGGCGATCTGGCCGGTGCGGGACAGCAGGTATTGATGAATACGCAGCTCGACCTCACCGCAGATCTTCAGCTTCGAGCTCAAGAACATGTCCAGGGTCGACTGGATCGTGCCCTGGCCGGAATTTTCGACCGGTACGACACCAAAATCGGCGAGCCCGGATTCGACCGTGGTAAACACTTCCTCGATGCTCGACAAAGGCAGGCCGTGGGCCGAGTGGCCGAAGTGCTTGCGCAGTGCCTGCTCGGAGAACGTGCCATTGGGGCCGAGAAAGCCGATTTTCAGCGGTTCCTGCTGTGCCAGACAGGCCGACATGATCTCGCGAAACAAGCGCACCAGCTCCTGGTCGGACAACGGTCCGCCGTTGCGGTCGACGACTCGGCGCAGCACTTGCGCTTCTCGCTCGGGCCGGTAGTAGTCGATCGCTGCCTTCAGCGGGCCTTTCGCCTTGCCGACCTGCTGCGCCCAGCGCGCGCGCTCGCTGATCAGCTCCTGGATGCGCAGATCGATTCCGTCGATCTGCGCCCGTACCTCGGTCAGATCCGGATTGCCTGCAGCCACCGGGTTGGGCTGCTTCGCGCTACCTCTGACCCCTCGCTTGCGTGTCGTCATCACACCACCCTCAAAGACAGAACACCATTGATCTCGGCAATCGTCCGCAGCACCGACTCGGGAATCTCGGCATCGACATCGATCAATGAATATGACAGTCCGACCCGAGCCGCGCTGCGCATCTGGGCGATGTTGAGGCCGGCTGCACCGACCGCCTGTGCCAGCGGACCGATCATGTTCGGACGATCGCGATGGGCGACGCACAGGCGAGCGCGGCCGCTGCGCACCATGCGCGCGCCGGGAAAATTCACGGCATGGCGAATCTCGCCATTCTCCAGGAACGCACGCAATTGTCCGATCACCATTGCCGCGGCATTGTCGCCGGCCTCGCGCGTGGCCGCACCCAGACGTGGCAGGGCGATCACGCGCTCGCAGGCCAACAGTTCTCGGGTCGGAAAGTCGGTCACGTAGCGGCCGATACGATCCTCGGCAAAGCCCTCGCGCAGCGCCGCCGCGGCGACGACGTCAGGGTGCGAGAAATTCAGCAGCACCACGCCCTTGCGAAGATGCATCAAGGCATTGCGATCGAACAGGCCGGCGGTTGCCTCGCTGGCCGGAACATGGAAGCTGATGTAGTCCGATCCGGCAAACAACTCGTTCAACGATCCCGCCTGCATGACCTCGGCATCGAGCTGCCAGGCGCCGTCGACGCCAAGTTCGGGATCCAGCCCGAGCACACGCATGCCCAGCGCGCGCGCGGCATTGGCCACCTGCACCCCGACCAGCCCCAGTCCGACCACGCCGAGCGTACGGCCTGCCAATTCGCTGCCGTGCAAACGTTCGCGCAGACTGTCGATTGCTTCCGGATGGTCCAGATCGGCGCTGCGCAGTGCCGCCATCGCCTCGGGCAGTCGACGGCTGGCCAGCAACATGCCGGCCAGCACCAGCTCCTTGACTGCGTTGGCCTGCGCGCCGACGGCTGTGAACACCGGAATTCCCCGCGCCGTCAGTTCCCGCACCGGCAGATCGGCGCTGCCGGCTGCGGCCCGCGCGACCGCACGCAGACCGGGGCCAAATTCGAACGGTTCGACTGCGCCAGGACCAATCAACACGGCATCGGGCTGTTCGACATCGACACCGACGCGATAATGACCGGCCGACAGGCGCGACAGTGCCGGGACGGGAATCGAGTTGAGCAGACGGATTCTGTACACGCGCGCAGTGTGCCAGATTTCTGACGCACTGCACCATCTAGGCAAACAGAACGAAGGCGGCAACGAGGGCGATACTGACGGCAAGCAGCAGCCAGGCACGAACCGCTCCGGCAAAACCCAGGCCCGGGTCCGAGGGCAACGGCAATCGACCATGAGCAAAGATTGGCGTGATCAGGTTCTCACGCTTGTACAGCAGATGGTACAAGGCGGCACCGATATGGACGAGAATCCACAGCAGCAGCAACCAGTACAGCCATTGGTGCAGCTCATTGAAGTCGCTTGCCAGCTCGCGGCCGACGCGATCGGCCAGCGGCCCGGCGACACCGCCGTATTCCCGTGCGAACAACCCGGTCAGTGATTGCGCCAGGGTCAAGCTGAGCAGGATCAGCACCGACCAGGCCCCGGCTGGATTGTGCCCAGGCCAATAGCCCGGACGCGGTTCGGACAAGCCGCGCAGATGGGCCAGAAACGCGCCCGGTCCGCGCACAAAGCGCGAGAAACGCGCGCTGTCGCTTCCGAAAAAGCCCCACAGGATTCGAAATATCAGCACCGCGAACAGGGTGTACCCGCACCATAGGTGCACCTGCATCGACAGCAGACCGAACAGGCCACTGGCAAACTGAACCAGCAGCAGGATCACCAAGGCCCAGTGGCTGATGCGCGTCGGCAGATCCCAGACCCGATAGCCGGCAACCTCTGCAGCCATCAATGCACGCCCATGCCGGCGATGCCGCAGATCGTGTCCGGGTCGAAACCGGCGGCACGCGCGAATGCCCGGCCGCGTTCGGTGTAGTCCTTGTAGAGCGGGAAGCTCGGGGCTCCGGGCGACAGCAGGACGACACTCCCCTTGGGCATCGCCAGACGCGCCAATGCCACGGCCGAGGCGGCGTCACGGGTCGGGGTCACGGCCAGGCCAGCGGCTCGCAGCCGCTCGGTCAGGAGCGGCCCGATCTCGCCCTGGGTCAGGATCATCCGCGGCGGCGCCTCGGCCAGTTGCTCGACCGCCGCGGCCCAGTCCAGACCGCGGTCCTGACCACCCAGAATCAATGCCATCGGCTGGCTGCGATAGCAACGCAGCGCCGCCAGCATCGCTGCCGGGGTTGTCGCGATGCTGTCATTGACATACAGGATGCCGCTCAGTTCACCCAACTCCTGCAAGCGATGCGGCAGCGCCTTGAAGGTGCGGATCTGCGGCAGCAAGGCGCCGGCAGCGAAGCCGGCGGCATCGAGCGCGGTGAGCGCAGCGCAGACGTTCAAGGCGTTGTGGACCCCGGGCAATGGCAGATCCGCGCACGGCAGCACCGAACGATCCTGACGCTTGATCCAGCCACCGGCGACATGCCAGCCGGTCGGCAACGCGAACCGGCGAACGTCGCCCCCGGTCTTGAAACCCAGTTCGATCCTGCCTGGCAGAACCGCGTTTGCGGCGCGCCAGAACAGCTTCAGTTTGTCGCGTCGATAGCGCTCGGTACTGCCATGCCAGTCCAGATGCTCCTCGACCAGACTGGTCAGCACCGCAACTTCCGGAGCGACGTCGAGATCGGCGGTCTGGAAACTGGACAGCTCGATCACATGCCAGGCCGCCAAGTCACCGTCGTCAAGCGCCAGCAACGGCAGCCCGATGTTTCCCGCGAGCGCGGTGCGGACGCCGGCGGCACGCAACAGATGGGCGATCACCGCTGCCGTGGTGCTCTTGCCCTTGGTGCCGGTTACACAGATGCAGCGGGCACGCGGGTGTTCGGCAAACCAGATTGCCGAGCCGGAGGTAAAGCGGACGCCGGAGGCCACTGCCCGCGACACCTCGGGGCGATACACGCTGATGCCCGGCGACTTGACCACGACCTCAAAGCCGGCCAGACGCGCGGCCTCGCTGCCCTCGATGGCGACCCGGACCGTGTCTGGAGCCAGTGCCGAGACTTCGTCGCGCTCGGCCTCGGGGACGATCCAGGTAATCGATTTGTCGGGAAAACGCCGGCTCAGCGCCGCCAACGCAGCGCGACCCTCGCGGCCGCCACCCCAGACGGCCAGTCGTCGGAACTCAAGTTCGGCGTAACGCATCGATCAAACCCCTGTGGCGCGCCGGCAGTGTCTCAGCCGAGCGCGGCGCCAGCAATGGGTCCAGTGCCAGCGTAGCCGGATCCAGCACCGGACGGATCGACTCGGCGAAGCGTCTGACCAGGACATCCTCGCCCCATTCGGCCCGCACGGCCAGCGCCGCGAACGCGGCGCGCGATTCCTGCGCCTCGCCGACACACTCAAACGGCTTGTGCGCTTTCCATTCGATCAGAGCGTCGAAATCACCGGCCAGATCGATGTCATCGAGCAGGTTGCGGCCAAAAATGCCGACCAGGGCCGGTTTCGGCAGAAACGGCGCCAGGGCAAGAAACACGAAGTGGCATTTCGGGCAACGCCCGCACCAGCGCTCGGCCGGGCGGGCTCCGAGAATGCGGAAGTTGCGATTGCACGATGAGAAATGCTGGTGATACTGGGTCAGGCGCGCGAACTGGCGAGTCACCGCGAGTTCGCTCAGCGGCCGTAGCAACGAGTAGTAGTCGAGGTTCTTCGCGATCGTCGCACGAACCACGGCGGCAAAGCCGAGTTCAAACTCCAGACCCTTGCTCCATTGATGATTGACGACCCGGCCTTCGGACTCCAGCGTAGCGCTCGAGGCCGAATGTTCATTCGAAAACACGACTGCATCAAATCCATAGAGCAGTGCCGCCAGAACCAGAATGGCCGAATTGATCGCGGTGACCGGAATATGGCCATTGAGTGCTCCCTGGCGGTTGAACTCGAACAGCTCCGGTGCCAGACGGCGGCCGATCTTCAGCACCGGCAAGCCGGTGCGTTCTGCAACCGCGGCGATCAACGGCGATTCGCCGACCCAGGCCAGGCGAAGGTCTTCACCGTGTCCGCGCAGCAGCTCGGTCGTGACCAGGGAGTCCTTGCCACCGCCGATCGCAACCAGACTGCGCCGCGGCAAGGCCAGGGTTGCTGCCGAAGGCGGCGCCGACCCGGCGCGCGGAAACGCAATCCGACCCTGCAGTTCGTCCAGCCCGTTGCGCCAGGCGAATTCGGCCAGACCGTGGCCATACACGGCTTCAAGCAAGGCAGCCGTTGTCGTGTCGGGCGGATCGCCGTCGATCTCGATCTGCTCCGGCGCCGCCGCCTTGAAGTAGCTGACACCGGCGATCCAATGCACAAGCTGCAACGCGCGCCGGAACGCGGTGGCATCGACCGGTGCCGGGGCGTCGGGAAAGAAGATGCGTTCGACCAGTTCCGGACCGTCGTCGAACGCGTAGCCCAACACTGCCTCGCCGGCTTCGCCGTCATACTCGGCACGGACGAAGCGAAAGACGCGAATGCGCTCACGATCAAAGCGCCAGGCCGTCATCGATTGTCCTCCACGTCCGCCAGCACGCGTTCATGCGGGCGACCGCGCAGATTGTAGTCGCTGGCCATGACCACACTGTAGGCCCCAGCGATCGCGATCAGCAGGACATCGCCCGGCCGGGTCTCCGGCAGCCGGCGATCCTCGCCGAGACGATCGCCGCTCTCGCAGATCGGCCCGACGACGTCAGCACGTAGAACCGCTGGCTGTTCCAGGCGGCTGAGATTGACGATCGGGTGCCAGGATTCGTACAACGCCGGTCGCAACAGGTTGTGCATGCCGGCGTCGCAGCCGACATAGACCGCGTCGCCCTTGCGCTTGACCTGATGCACGCGTGCGAGCAGGACACCGGCTTCAGCAACCGGGTAGCGGCCAAGCTCCATCCACAACGACAGCGCCGGATAGGCCGCGCGCAGCTCGTCCAGTCCCGCGGCCACTGCCGCCAGATCCAATGGCAGCGCACCGGGCAGGTACGGTACGCCAAGGCCGCCGCCGAGGTTCAGTGTCCGCACCTGGGGCAGTCGCTCGGCCAGACTTGCCAGTTGCAGGCCAACCCCGCGCCAGTGATCGGTATCGAATACGCCCGAACCCAGGTGCGCATGCAAGACCTCGACCTGTACACCGGCTGCCTCGGCGGCATCGAGAAAGTCCGGCAGATCCGCGACCGGCAACCCGAACTTGCTGCCATGACCGGTACGAACATGGGCGTGATGCCCACGACCGGCACCGATGTCCAGGCGCACTGCGATCACGGCCCCAGCATGGCGATGTTTCAGCGCACGCAGCGGGTCGATTGCATCGAACGTGACGCGCAGTCCACGTGTCAGCGCCGCATCATACTCGTCCGGCGAGGCCATGCTCGGCGTGAACAGAACGCGTTCGGGCATCAGTTCCGGCACAGCCGCAAACGCGGCCTCGACTTCGCCCGGCGATACGCACTCCAGATCGAATCCCTCGGCGACCAGGGTCCGCAGCAGTTGCGGATGCGGATTGGCCTTGACCGCATAATGCCAGCGCTCGACCGCCGTGATCGCGCGAAGCGCCCGTGCCCGCGCTCGCACCGTCGCCAGATCGTACACATAGACCGGCGTGCCCTGCTCCGCCAGGGCCAGCAATTCCGGCGCCCGCTGGCGCCACCAGGGTGCCTGGACCTGCTGCCTGGCACCGGCATAGAGCTGCGCCCAGCTCGGTCCGAACACCTCGTCCTCCTCGGCCGGCAATGCACGCGCGGCGATCAAGGCGCCGTGCAGACGCGGCAGCAGACCCTCGGCATCGGCCTCGTCGAGCACGAAGGTCAGATTCAGGTCGTTCGATGACTGCGAGATCATGTGCACACGCAGCGAACCGACCTCGGCCAGGACGTCGCGCAACCGATGCAGCTGGCCGCGCATGCCGCGGCCGACCAAGGTCACGGCCGTACATGGCGTGATGACCCGAACCCGGCAGAACTGCGCCAGATCTTCGCACAGCGCTGCCAGGACGTCGGTGCCGAGCAGGTTCTCACTCGGGTCGAGCGACACCGTGACATTGGTCTCGGCGGTACCGATCAGGTCCACCGACAAGCCATGACGCTTGAATTGAGCGAAGGCATCGGCCAGAAAACCGACCTGCTGCCACATGCCTGCGGTTTCCATCGACACCAGGGTGATGCCGCGGCGCATCGAGATCGCCTTGATCGACGGGCTGGCGCTGGGCGGCTCGGGCACGATCTCGGTTCCGGCCAGATCCGGAAAACCGGTATCGCGCACCCACAACGGCACACCGGCGCGACGCAACGGCGTCAGGCAGCGCGGATGCAGCATCTTGGCGCCGGTGGTGGCGATCTCCTGCGCTTCCTCGAAGTCCAGCCGGCGCAGCAGGCGCGCACCCGGCACTTCCCGAGGATTGGCGCTGAACAGTCCGGCGACATCACTCCAGATCTCGACCCGAGCAGCCGCAAGACGGGCACCGAAGTACGCGGCCGAGGTATCGGAACCGCCACGACCGAGCAAGACCGTCGAGCCGTCTGCATTGCGGGCGATGAATCCCTGGGTGATGAAAACGTCAGCGTTGCGTTCGACCAGACGCGCGCGCAGGGCTTCGTCACGGTCGGTCGGCACGCTGGCGGCAAGCCAGCGTGACCAGGCGCCTTCGTTGGGGCGCGGTTCGGCGCGCAGGCAGTCGCGGGCATCGAGCCAACGGCTGTCCAGTCCCAACCTGCGCAATGCGGCGTTGCCGAGACTGCTCGACATCAGTTCGCCCAAGGCCTGCACCTCGGCCTGCCAGGCGTACAGCGCCTCACCGGAGCCGCTGCCGCCACAGGCTGCCAGTTCAGCCAGGCGCGCCAGCCACGGTGCCAGCAGGGCGGGATCGACGCCGAGCTCGGCGGCGAACTCGATATGACGCTGCGCCAGGCGTTCGGCGCCGGCGCGACGATCGCTGGCATCGTCGGCATCGACCAGTGCCTTCAGGCCATCGGTGACCCCGGACAGCGCCGAGACCACGATCAGCACCCGCGCGCCGGCCCGCCGGCGCGCCACGGCAAGATCGGCGATGGTCTGCCAACGCTCGCCGCGGGCGACAGTGGAGCCGCCGAACTTGAGCACGATCCAGGGCGCATCCGGCGCCAGCGGTTCCAGGCTTGATGTCATCGTCGCAGTCATGGGCACAAGACCGCGATTGTGCCTGAGCCGTACCCGAGTCGGAAACCATGCGCGCCACAGATTGTCCGCCGCATCTGCGCCGCCACCGCAAAGCGGCAGCTCCGGCCTCCACCCGACAGGCTGCTCGCCCGCTCAGAATGGACCGACCGCGTGCGCCTGAGCGATCAG
>CAZFUH010000031.1:0-18744 GCA_964522235.1 uncultured Rhodanobacteraceae bacterium | reverse complement strand
TGAACACCTATCTGTACTTTGAAGATCAGGGCGAGGCGGCACTGAAGTTTTATCGCGACTGCCTGGGCGGCGAAATCGAGGGTCTGATGCGCTTCGGCGAAGCCCCCGATTGCGAGATGCCGGCGGAGTTGCACGACCGTCTGATGCACGGCTGTCTCCGAATCGGCGACCAGGTGTTGATGGCTTCGGACTGCCCGCCGGGAGAACACGGTTTCCGGGGCTCGGAAGGCTTCTCGGTCGCGATAGCGGTCGAGACGATACAGGACGCCGAACGGGTGTTCGCCGCGCTCGGCGACGGCGGCGAGGTGACCATGCCGATGGCCGAGACGTTCTGGGCCCATGCCTTCGGCATGCTCAAGGACCGCTATGGCGTCGCCTGGATGGTCAACTGCCTGCGCGACTGCGGCTGAAGGGGCCGTTGTCCACGGCTTTAGGGCCGGTCTGCTGCGTAAATGCGCTGATCGGTCCCGATCCACCCTTGATCTCGTCTGATCGCGCCGTCCTCTTCCTCAAACGAGGTCGACATCCGCCCTGCCCGGCTGTGCGAAACTTGCGGCCTGGACGAAAGGAGACCCGCGCGATGTTCGAAGGACTGCGCCCCCGCCACTGCCGCACCGAGATCCGCGACGACGGTATCGTCGTGATCACCCTCGACCGCGAAGACAAACCGGTCAATGCCCTGGCCCAGGCGCTGATCGATGAGTTGGGCCTGCTGGTCGAGCGCCTGGCGATCGAAGCGCCGAAAGCTGTGATCTTCCGCTCGGCGAAGCCGGCCGGGTTTTCGCCTGGCGCCGACATCGGCGAGTTCGAAGAGTTCTTTTCACGCGGCGCGACCGCCGACGCGATCGACAACGGTCACAAAGTGTTCTCGCGCATCGCGGCACTGCGCTGCCCCACGGTTGCTGCGATCCATGGCCATTGCTTCGGCGGCGGCATGGAACTATCCCTGGCCTGCCGCTATCGGGTCGCGGTCGATTCCCCCGAGACTCGCCTCGGACTGCCCGAAGTGAAGCTCGGCATCCATCCGGGCTGGGGCGGACTGGCGCGGCTTCCGCATCTGATCGGCGCGCCCGAGGCGATGAAGCTGATGCTGACCGGGAGTTCGGTCAGTGCCGGAAAGGCACGCGCATTGGGCCTGGTCGATGCCCTGGCCGCCTCAAACGACACCCTGCTCGAAAAGGCGGTCAAGGTTGCCGATCGCAAGCCGAAGCGGCCGTTCCAGCAACGTGCCGTAGCCTGGGCGAGCAATACCTGGCTCGCGCGTCAGATTCTGGCGCCCATGATCCGAAAGCCGGTGCAAGGCAAGGCCCCGCGCCGACACTACCCGGCGCCGTACGCAATGATCGACGTCTGGCGCCGGCACGGCGGCAGCGTCCACTCGGCGCTGCGCCCGGAGGCGCGCTCGGTGGTCAAGCTCGCGGCGACCGCAACCGCGCACAACCTCGTGCGCGTATATTTTCTTCAGGAAGCGCTGAAAAGCAGTGGCGCCGGGATCGACCACGGCATCCGTCACGTTCACGTCATCGGCGCAGGCGTCATGGGTGGCGACATCGCCGCCTGGACCGTCGCACAAGGATTTTCGGTCAGCCTCCAAGACCGCGATCCGGCGATCATCGACGGCGCGATCAAGCGAGCTGAAAAGCTGTTCGAGCGCCGGCTGAAGACACCGGAACGGATCGCTGCGGCGCGTCAGCGCTTCCACGCCGACATCAATGGCGAACGCATCCCCGATGCCGACCTGGTGATCGAAGCGATCGTCGAGAAATTGCCGGCAAAGCAAGGTCTGTTCGCCGACATCGAGCCGCGCATGAAGCCCGAAGCGATTCTGGCCAGCAACACGTCCAGCATCATGCTCGAAGATTTGCGCGACGGCCTGAAACGGCCGCAACGCTTTCTCGGTCTGCACTACTTCAACCCGGTGCCTATGTTGCCCCTGGTCGAGGTGGTACGGCACGACGGCGTCGACGACACCGCGTTCAAGCGCGCGCTGGCCTTCGTACGCGGTCACGACAAGCTGCCGCTGGCATGCAACAGCGCGCCCGGCTTTCTGGTCAACCGGATCCTGTTTCCGTATCTGTTGGAAGCGTTCCGACTGCATCAGGAGGGGGTGCCGCCGCGCGCGATCGATCAGGCGGCGACCTACTTCGGCATGCCAATGGGCCCGATCGAGCTGGCCGACCAGGTCGGTCTGGACGTCTGCGCCGATGTCGGTGCGGTGATCGCACCCAGGCTCGGCGTCGAACTACCCAAGGGCATCGAACCGATGATTGCCGCCGCCAAGCGCGGCCGCAAGGATGGCGAAGGCTTCTACACCTACCCGGAGGGCAAGGCGATCAAGCCGCCGGTTCCCGACACTTACGTACCGCCGCCGGACCTGGAGGATCGCCTGATCCTGCCGTTGCTGAACGAGGCGGTTGCCTGCCTGCACGAAGGCATTGTCGAAACGGCCGACCTGCTCGATGCCGGCGTCATCTTCGGGACCGGATTCGCACCATTTCGCGGTGGCCCGATCCAACATATCCGCAGCGAAGGCAAGAGCGCCATTCTCGGACGATTGAAGACGCTGGCGCAGCGGCATGGGCCGCGTTTCGCCCCACGACCGGGCTGGGAGCGGATCGACTGACAACATCGGAGATTCGAATCCACCTGGGCAGAACGGCTGCGAGTTCGAACCAATTGCCGCTTTCGGCAGCCTTTGCGTGCCAACACCAACAGGCTGCCAACCGGGGGTGGGACCGTCGTCCGCCAGCGCCAACGCCAACGCCAACGCCAACGATGCGAGTATTACATCGTGTAGGTCGGTCGATCCGAATTGACCATGGCCGCCAGCAGGGTTTCGATCTTGGAACGAGCCGCCTCGCTGTCCGAGCCCTCGTTGAACTGGATGCCGACGCCTTGCACGGTACCGGAACCAGTGCCAGGCGGCGTCACCCAGACGACCTTTCCGGTCACTGGCATGCGCTCGTTGTGCTCGACCAGGTGCAAGAGCACGAAGATCTCGTCGCCGAGACGGAAGTTCTGCTGGGTTGGAATGAACAAGCCACCGCCGCGAATCGCCGGCATGAACGTGTTGTACAGCGCGGCCTTGTCCTTGATCGCCACCGGCAAGATCGCCTGGCGCGCGTGTCCGATTTGCATGACGCCCCCTTTGTCGCGGCAACCCGCTGCGGACGCGGGTTCCAGGCGCAGTGTGCCACAGCTTTCAAGCGGATAGCAGCCTTGCCGGCCGGAATCGTTTGCCCGAGAAGCGTCGATCTGGTCGCCGACAACGGCATTGCCGTGGGTTGCCTATCCCACGGACTGCCAGTCACGTAGCCACTCGTGCAGCAACCAGGAGTCCTTGAGCGGTGTGCGCAAGCGCTCGCGCAAGCGCAGCGCATCGCGATAACGGTCGGCGATGATCACTGCCGGCGCCGGAGAGGAAATGCCCGGCGCCAGTTCCACTTCGGCACGCTGCCATGCCCACAGGCGCAGCCAGGCGATGGCATCGTCGACATTCCGCAGCGGCTGCTCCAGCCAGCGTCCGGCAACGCTGATAGCCGTCGCGCTGCCGCGGGCCAGCGCATGCAGGTCCTCGGCCACTCCAGCCGCCTGACCGGCACGGGCTGGCTCGGCATAGGCCTGGGCCGAACCCGGATGCCCGGCCGCAAGGGCCAGCACCAGTGCTGCATCGACACCACCCTGGTGCGCCAACCAATCCCGGGCACCGGCGATATCCGGGCCGGCTATCGTGTAGGTACGACAGCGGCTGCGAACCGTGGCCAGCAGCCGCGACGGTGCATCGCTGACCAGGATCAGGTGAACCCCGCCCGGCGGCTCCTCAAGCGTCTTCAGCAAGGCATTCTGCGCTTCCGGGTTCATTGCGTCGGCCGGGTCGATCCGGGCGACCCGCAACGGCCCTGCCTGGGCGGTCAGATTCACCCGTTGGTTCATCGCCCGGATCTGGTCGACCTTGACGAACTGACTGTCTTCGCCGGGCTGCACCAAGGTGTAGTCCGGATGGCTGCCGGCAGCAAGCCAGGTACACGACCGGCAGCTGCCGCATGCAAGATCGTCGTCACCAGGCGAACGGCACAACAAGCGTGCGACCATGTGCGTGACCAGACCGCGCTTGCCGAGCCCGGCCTCGCCGGCGATCAGCAGCGCATGACCCAGGCGTTGCTCGCCCAGCGCGTTGCGAAACTGCGCCCAGGTCCGCTTCAACCATGGTGCAAATGGCTCGCTCATGCCGTCACCAGTTGTCATTTCCCACCATTTTTCTCCGCCCGACGAAGATGTCGAGCACGGTACGCAATTGCCCGGCGACTTGCGTGATTGATTGACCGGCGTCGATGACCTGAAAACGCTCCGGCTCAGCACCGGCACGAGTCCGGAACGCCTCGCGTACGCGCTCAAAGAAGCGCTGATGCTCGGCTTCGATGCGATCGGGCCCGCCGCGGCCACCGGCGCGCGCCATGCCCTGCACCACCGGCAGATCCAACAGCAAGGTCAGATCGGGCTGGGTGTCACCGACTGCAAACGTCTCCAACGTCGAAATCATCGACTCAGGCAGACCACGCCCCGCGCCCTGATAGGCATAGCTGGAATCGGTATAACGGTCCGAGAGCACCCAGGCCCCGCGCGCCAACGCCGGCCGTATCGTCTCTCGCACATGTTGGGCGCGAGCGGCGAACATCAGCAGCAACTCGGCTTCCGGACACAGGTTCGCGGCGGCAGGGTCGAGCAGCAGCGCGCGGATACGCTCAGCCAAGGGCGGTCCGCCGGGTTCACGGGTCGAGACGACCTCGATCCCGTGCCGTTCAAGCTGTTCGCGACACACGGCCAGGGCCGAGCTCTTGCCGGCGCCCTCACCGCCTTCCAGCGTGATCAGACATCCGGTCATGGCCGGCCATCGCCAGCCGGTGGTCTTCCCTGACCCAACTGGTAGTAGCGCACGGCCTGCCGATGCTCGTCATAGCTGTCCGAGAAATAGTGACTGCCGTCGCCGCGAGAGACGAAGAACAGACTTCGACCG
Organism: uncultured Rhodanobacteraceae bacterium; assembly: GCA_964522235.1. Taxonomy (GTDB): domain Bacteria; phylum Pseudomonadota; class Gammaproteobacteria; order Xanthomonadales; family UBA2363; genus Pseudofulvimonas. Next base: position 13,730 of record CAZFUH010000031.1, on the reverse strand, counting down.
TCGGATGGATCAGCCGCCGCCGCCAATGCGGCACGACCGGGCATCGCGATCGGTGTCGGCGGCAATCCGGCGCGGGTATAGGTGTTGTAGGGCGTGTCGGTGTCCAGGTGTACGCGGCGCAAACGTCCGGTCATGCCGCTGCCGACACCGTAGATCACGGTCGGATCGGTCTGCAAGCGCATGCCTGTGCGCAACCGGCGACTGAACACGCCGGCAATCTCGCGCCGCTCCCCCGCCTGACCGGTTTCCTTCTCGATGATCGACGCCAGAATCAGCAGTTCATAGGGTGTATCGACGGCGACCGCCGCGCTGCGCTCACGCCAGACCCGGTCGAGCTCAGCGGTCATCGCCCGATGCGCGTGCCGCAACAGCTCCAGGTCACTGGTGCCGCGCGCATGAAGATAGGTTTCCGGGAGAAACTGTCCTTCCGGATGCGTGCCGTCGGCACCGAGCGCGACCATGATCTGGCGCTCGTCCTGATCGGCCAGTGTGTGCTCGATGGTGTCCAGCGCCGCCAAGGCCTTGCGCATCTGCGCGAACGTCCATCCTTCGACGATCGTGAAGCGGTGCTGGATGACCCGGCCGGCCGCGAACTTCGCCAGTGCCGCGCGCGGGCTTATTCCAGGCTCGAGTGCATACTCGCCGGCCTGGAGTCGGCGCGCACGGTCCTCATGCACCGCCAATACCTGCCACCAGGGCCGGCGCCAGCGTTCGGTTACCCCGTGATCGGCAAGCCGCTCGACGATCCGACCCAGCGAATCGCCACGCCGGATCTCGAACTGCATCGGCTCGTTGCCGATCTTCAGCGGTTCGGCAGCGAAACGCCGGTAGTCGACCCATGCCAGCGCAGCCAGCGCAGCAAGGAGCAGCAGCAACAACAACAGCAACTTGCCGACCCAACCGTCGGTACGAGCAAAACCCTGACTCATCTGTTCAACTATTGGCGGCCCGAACCGGGGACCGCCAGAGTGTAGCCGAGCTTGGCGACCGTCCGAACTTGTCGGGCCGATCAGTCGAAGCCATTGCCGAAGATCAGGTCTTCGAATTCGTTGCCAACTACGACCGTACCGCCGAAGTCAACCTGCATCCACCCCGACGCCCAATCCGGCCAGTGCCTTCGACAGCCGCTGCGTCACCGGACCGACCGGCCAATGCTGCCGACCCAACGCGCGCACCGGAACGACTCCACGTACGGCATTGCTCAAGAACAGCTCGTCTGCTGCCGCCAGATCGTCGGGCCGCAGATCAACTTCCTGCACCGGCATCCGGCGCCGGGCTCGCGCCAGCAGCCACGCCCGCGCGACGCCGGCAACGCCGCAGAGATGCAAGCTCGGAGTCAGCAAGCGGCCATCGCGAACCAGGAACACGTTCGCCGCAGTCGCCGAAACGATCCGGCCATCGGTATCGAGCAGCAGCCCCTCGTCGATGCGCCGATCATGCCATTCGGCACGCGCCAGCACTTGCTCCAAGCGGTTCAGATGCTTCAATCCGGCGAGTGCCGGCTGTTGTGCCAGGCGCAATCGGCACCAGCGCAGACGCAGACCACGACAGTACGCACCCTGATCCAGAGCCGGCAGCTCCTGGCGTAGCACGATGCGCCGGCAATCGGATTGCATCGGCGCATAACCGCGACCACCTCCCCGGGTCAGGATCAGCTTGACGATGCAATCGGCGCCATCGGCAACTCGCTGGGCCTCGTGCCAGCAGTGCGAGGGATCCGGCATCGACAAGCGCAGGCGCCCTGCCCCCAACCGGAGCCGCGCCAGATGCCAACGCCACAACGGCGCCCGCCCGGCGACAAAGCGCACCGTCTCGAACAAGCCATCGCCGTACGCCAGACCGCGATCGTCGGCCGGCAGCGAAGCCGAAGCGCGACCGTCAATCAGGCACCACGGTGGTGAACGTTCGGTCGGTGTCATCGAATTGCTAGGGGGTCTGGCCGAGCACGGCGAGCAGGCCACCGGCCTTGGCTCGGGTTTCGGCCAGTTCGCGTTCGGGATCGGAGTCGGCAACGATGCCGGCGCCGGTGCGAAAACCCAGTCGCTCTCCTTGCTGCCAGGCACTGCGGATCAGGATGTTCAGATCCATGTCACCGCTGCGGTCCAGATAACCGATGGCACCGGTATAGGGGCCGCGGCCGTCTTGCTCGAGTTCGGCGATGATCTCCATGCAGCGCACCTTCGGACAGCCGGTGATCGTACCCCCTGGAAACAAGGCCCGCAGGATCGAGCCGGGGCTGATGCCCGCCCTCAGCTCACCGCTGACGTTGGATACGATGTGATGAACGTGACTATAGCTCTCCAGCACCATCAACTCGTCGACGCGAACCGTACCGGGCCGGCAGATTCGACCCAGATCGTTGCGCTCCAGGTCGATCAGCATGACGTGCTCGGCGCGCTCCTTGGGGTGGCCCAGGAGTTCGTTGCGCAGTGCCGCGTCGCGCAAGGCATCGCTGCCGCGCGGACGGGTGCCGGCGATCGGCCGGGTATCGATCTGGCTGCCGCGCACTCGAAGCAGGCGTTCGGGCGAAGCGCTGATCACGGCCGCGGCACCGAAACGCAGCAGACCGGCAAACGGTGCCGGACTGATCCGGCGCAAACGCCGGTACAGAACGATCGGATCGACCGCTGCGGCGAAGCGCGCCTGCCAGGCACGCGACAGGTTGACCTGAAAGACATCGCCGGCGCGCAGATAGGCGTGCACCCGGGCAACGCCATCGAGAAAGCGCGAAGGTGGTTCCTCACTGACTTCGACCGACGGCAAGACCTCGCGTGGCTGCGATACCGGCAAAGCCATCAGGTCGGCGGTTGTCTGCTCGATCAGTGCCTCGTATCCAGGCTCGACGACCAGCGTCCAGGCTCCGCCGCCGCAGTTCGAGGCCGACGCATCACTGGGGTCGGCGGCAGCCTCCGCGTCGGACGGCCATGAAGCGCGCGAGCGTCTGCGCAGCCAGACCGCCGGGGTGCGCAACGCCAAGGCCACCGGCAGCGTCGCGGCAGAGAACGCCGGCAGTCGCAGGCTCGGTTCGAACTGGGCCGCCGTCTCATAACCCAGGTACAACAACCAGCCACCGCGAAACAGCGAATCACCGCTGCCACCCAGGCTTGGGCCGGCAGCAGCAAACTCGGCATCGAGGGCGTTGGCGAAGTCATCGCCGAGCGGGCGTCCGTCCTGGTCATGGACCCGACCGTCGCTGCCGAGCGCCAACCATCGGCCATTGGCGATCGGAAGCAGATCGTGGCTGCCGGTCTGATTGCTCTCGGCAACGCTTTCCAGCAGAGCCGGATAGCGCTGCGGGTGGGCATCGATCAAGCCCAGCGGATCAAAACGGCGGACGATTCGCGTCGTGGTCAAGCGTTTGGTTGTCCGGAGCGTGGCACAGAATGACGGCTGCCGGCGCCGCTGCCGGGTCAGTGACGCCGAAACACCAGGGTGCCGTTGGTACCGCCAAAGCCAAACGAATTCGACATCACGACATCGAGATCGGCATCGCGGGCCGTGTGCGGCACCAGGTCCAGGCCGGCGACAGCCGGGTCCGGCTGGTCCAGGTTGATCGTCGGCGGCACGACGCCGCGGTGCAGCGCCAGCGCGGTGAAAATCGCCTCGACGCCACCGGCGGCACCGAGCAGGTGGCCAGTCATCGACTTGGTCGAGCTGACCATGACTTTGCCGGCATGAGCCCCGAATACGTGGCGCACGGCCTCAGCCTCGGCAACATCGCCAGCCGGGGTCGACGTGCCGTGGGCGTTGATATAGCCGACCTGCTCCGGCGCCAGATCGGCATCGCGCAGGGCGTTGATCATGCATCGCGCAGCACCTTCGCCATTCTCGCTCGGAGCAGTCATATGGTAGGCGTCGCCGCTCATGCCAAAGCCGGCCAGTTCGCAGTAGATCCGAGCGTCGCGCGCACGCGCATGCTCGTACTCTTCAAGAACCAGGACACCAGCACCATCGGACAGAACGAAACCATCGCGACCGACATCCCAGGGCCGGCTGGCCTTGTCCGGCTCATCGTTGCGGGTCGACAGCGCCCGCGCAGAGACAAAGCCGCCGATTGCCGTCGGCGTCGTCGAGTACTCGGCGCCGCCGGCAATCATCGCATCGGCATCGCCATAGGCGATCATCCGCGCTGCCAGACCGATGTTGTGCGTGGCCGTCGTGCAGGCGGTGACCACGGCGATGTTTGGTCCCTTCAGGCCCCTGAGGATCGACAGGTGGCCGGCGATCATGTTGATGATCGAGCTGGGCACGAAGAACGGCGAAATCTTGCGCGGGCCACCGTTGAGCAAGGCTTCGTGCGTCTTCTCGATCGTTCCGATGCCACCGATACCGGCACCGACTGCGGCCCCGACACGTTCGGCATTGGCCTCGCTGATGACCAGTCCGGCGTCGTCCAGCGCCATCAGACCGGCGGCGACGCCATAGTGGATGAACGGGTCCATTTTCTTCACGTCCTTCGCCGGCACCCATTGCGCCGGATCGAAGTCACGTACCTCACCGGCGATGCGGGTGCCGAAACCGGAGGCATCGAAGTGGGTGATTGGTCCGATACCGCTTCGACCAGCCAGAAGGGCCGACCAGGCGGACTCGATCGAATTTCCGATCGGCGACAAGATGCCCATGCCGGTGACGACGACGCGACGCTTGCTCATGGCGGAATCACTCGCATGAAGGTCTTGAAAGCAGCCGCCCGGCGATTGCCGCCGGGCGCAGGAGTAGCGGCGTGCCTGCAGCGACAGTCACCCGCACCGACCCCAGTAAGGTCGGGCGTCGCCGCTCCGCTCCTAAACTCAGGCCTTGACGTGGGCCTTGACGTAGTCCACCGCCTGCTGAACGGTGGTGATCTTCTCGGCTTCCTCGTCGGGAATCTCACACTCGAACTCTTCTTCGAGGGCCATCACCAGTTCCACGGTGTCCAACGAATCGGCACCGAGGTCGTCGACGAACGAAGCACTTGGGGTGACTTCCTCATCCTTGACCCCGAGCTGCTCGACCACGATTTTCTTGACGCGATCTTCGATGCTGCTCATGTGATTTGACGACCTCTGTTACGGAAACGAAGCGCGGATTGTAGAACAGGACCGGGCCGGGGTGCACAAGCGAATGATCTTACGGCAGCACCCGGACGCTCGAGGCGTCCATCCGGCCGCGCCACTGCGCCAATGATGCCCTCTGGCGGACCGCCACACCGGATTCCTTGACCTTCAGGCCATGTGCATGCCGCCATTGACATGCAAGGTCTCGCCGGTGATGTATGCCCCCGCCGGTGAGGCAAGAAACAGTACTGCCTGGGCAATGTCGTCCGGGCTGCCGAGCCGGCCCAGGGCGATTTGCCCGAGCAGGGCATTGCGCTGCTCGTCCGGCAGCACCCGGGTCATATCGGTCTCGATGAAACCGGGGGCAACGACGTTCACGGTGATATTGCGACTGCCGACCTCGCGCGCCAGCGACTTGGTGAAACCGATGATGCCGGCCTTGGCCGCCGCGTAGTTCGACTGGCCGGGATTGCCGGTGACGCCGATCACAGAAGCGATATTGATGATCCGGCCACTGCGCGCCTTCATCATTCCCCGCAGCACAGCCTTGCTCAATCGGTAGACCGAACTGAGATTGGTGTCGAGGATCTGCTGCCACTCTTCATCCTTCATCCGCAGCAGAAGCTGATCGCGAGTGATTCCGGCGTTGTTGACCAGGATCCCGATCGTGCCGAGTTCCTTGCCGATCGCCTCGACGATGGCCGCACAGCCGGCGCTGTCTGCGACATCAAGCACCCTGCCTTCGCCGCCGCCAGGCAGGAGCGACAGACGCTCGCCGACCGCCTTCGCCCCGGCTTCCGAGGTCGCGGTGCCGACGACCTTGGCGCCAGCGCGCGCCAACGCATCTGCGATCGCCGCGCCGATCCCTCGACTGGCACCGGTGACCAGGGCGATCTCACCGTTCAAGCTCGGATTCATCTGTGATTCTCCTTGAAGAAATCGTCCTAACTATCTATATATTATTAGATTTTTTCCGAAGCCATGTGCTGACCTCAGGCACTCCAAGCCGTCAAGGCAGCATCCATCTCGGCCACAGTGCCGAGCGGCCGGGTGTCCAGCGCGCGATCGATGCGCTTGATCAGGCCGGTCAGCACTTTTCCCGGCCCGCACTCGGCAACGCGCACTGCGCCAGCGGCCGCCAATGCCTGTACGCATTGCGTCCAACGTACCGGCTGATGCAGTTGCCGCGCCAAGGCGTCGCAGATCGCCGCCGTACTTCGATGCACGGTGGCATCGGCATTCTGAACGACCGGCAGGACCGGCTGGCGCCAGTTCACGGTCGCCATGGCCTCGGCCAGCCGCTCAGCGGCCTGGGCCATCAACGGTGTATGTGACGGCACGCTGACTGCGAGCCTGACGGTTTTCCGGACCCCACGTTCGGCCAGGACGGCCAGCGCGCGGTCGAGTGCAGCTGCATGCCCGCCCAGGACGATCTGGCCGGGCGAATTGTAGTTGGCCGGTACCACGACCTCGGCGCCAGACACCATGCGGCAGACTTCGACCACCATGTCATCGTCAGCACCGAGGACCGCAGCCATCGCACCGATGCCGGCCGGGACCGCTTGCTGCATCAATCGTCCCCGTTCGCGCACCAGACGCGCCCCGTCGCTCAGACTCAGTGCCTGTGCCGCGACCAGGGCCGTGTATTCGCCCAGGCTGTGCCCGGCCAGTTGCGCTGGCTGGGCGCCGCTGCGCGATCGCCACAAACGCCAGACGGCGACGCCCGCCGCGAGCAGAGCCGGTTGCGTGTACTCGGTCTGGTTCAGTCGTTCACCGTCGGCGTCCTGGACCATGGCCCACAGGTCGATGCCGGCGCCGTCGGAGGCTTCGACGAACGTGTCGATGACAATGGGCTCACTTGCAGCCAAGTCGGCCAGCATTCCAGTCGATTGCGAACCCTGTCCGGGAAACACGAAGGCCAGGTCGGAAACAGCAGTGATCTCACTCATCGCTTTTTTTGAGCCGGATATCGGTGGAAGGTGGCGTCGCTCAGCCAACCAGGGTGGCCGCTGCCGTCAGTAGCGCAACAGCGCGGAACCCCAGGTCACGCCGCCGCCAAACGCCTCCATCAGCAGCAACTGGCCGCGCTGGATGCGACCATCGCGTACCGCCTCGTCCAGTGCCAACGGCACCGAACCGGATGAAGTATTGCCGTGACGATCGACGGTAACGATCACCTTGTCCATCGGCAGCGCCAGGTGGCGCGCCGTCGCCGTGATGATGCGCAGATTGGCCTGATGCGGCACCAGCCAGTCCAGTTCGCTCTGTTCAATGTCATTGGCGGCCAGCGCCTCCTCGGCGGTACGGGCAAGCGCGCGCACCGCAACCTTGAACAGGTCGTTGCCGACCATCTTGACCTTGACGCCATGATTGTCTTCGTCGGTAAAGCCGACTGAAACACCAACCGGGTTGTACAGCAGCTCCTTGTAGCCGCCATCGGCGTGCAAGTGGGTCGACAGGATACCGGCCTCTTGCGATGGCTTCAGTACAACCGCGCCGGCGCCATCACCAAACAGCACGCAAGTGCCGCGATCACTCCAGTCGATCATCCGGGTCAGGGTTTCAGCCCCGATTACCAGTGCGCATTTGGATATGCCGCTGCGTATGTACTGATCGGCAACCGACAGCGCGAAGATGAAGCCCGAACAAGCAGCGTTGATGTCGAACGCGGCACAGCCATTGGCACCAAGCCGAGCCTGGACCAGGCATGCAGTGCTGGGAAACACAAGATCGGGCGTGGTCGTGCCGACCAGCAATAGATCGATTTCGCTGGCATCGACGCCCGCCGCCTCCATCGCCCTCAGCGCGGCGATCTCGGCGAGATCACCAGTGGTCTGGCCATCTGCCGCTATTCGCCGTTCACGGATGCCGGTACGTTCGCGAATCCACTGGTCGCTGGTATCGACCATGGTCTCCAGTTCGGCATTGGTCAGAATCCGTTCCGGCAGATAACTGCCAGTTCCGGCGATACGAGAATAGAGCACGCGAACACCTCCCCAGGCGCGGATGCGAATGAATCAACGCATGCGGCGCGGACAGGCCCATGACCCGTCCGCGCCAGCAACGGCGAAACCCGGGCCGAACCGGCCCGGGCGTTGCAAAGAGGTCGTCGGGCATCGAGGCGATCGCAGAGCGACGCCTCGGGGACCGCACGAGGACATGCTCAGTCCTCGTCGTCCTCGGCCACCGGGGTCTTCGGCGCGATCACCTGACGACCACGATAGTAGCCATCCTTGGTGATGTGATGGCGGCGATGAGTCTCACCCGAAGTCGGGTCCGTCGCCAGTTGCACGCCGCTCAGGGCGTCGTGCGAACGGCGCATACCGCGGGTGGATGGGGTCTTGCGGCTCTTCTGTACAGCCATGATCGATCAACTCCAAACGAAACCAATGCCGTTTCGGCGCTACCACCGGCCATCCTGACCAGCGGGTCTGAAACCCTGCCTCAGACCGTCGGAACGGCCTGCGATGTGACTACTGCAGCCGCATCCCCTTCAGCACAGCAAAAGGATTGGGCTTGCCGGCCTCTTCTTCCGCAACCGACTCGGCGGCAACCGCATTTTCGGAGCTTTCGGAACGTACCGGCACCAGCGGCAAGGCCAGAATCAGTTCGTCCTCGATCAGTTCCGCCAACGAGACCAGACCATCCGGCGGTACCAGGCAGGGCTCATAGCCCGGCGGCAATGCCGTTTCCTGTTCCTCGCGCCGAATCAAACCCAGCCGCATGCGGATCGAGATCGGTTGCCGATAGGCCTCCAACGTCCGCTGGCAGACCAAGGGCAGCTCGCCCTGGACCACCAGTTCGGCATAGGGCTGCTCAAGTTCATCGACATCGAAATCGAGGGTGTACTCCACCACTCCAGCCTCCGATGCCAGACTCTCTCGCAGCCGCGTAAGCTCGGCCAGCGGCAATGATCCGGAAAAGCAGCGCCGTCCGGCCACCAGACGCCAGATGTCGATCTGATCGGGAAGGCCGCGCGACATAAGAGCGGTATGCTACCGCTGTCGCAAACTGTCCGTCAATTCAATGTCTTCCCGCCCCGATCCTCGTTCAGCCCTGATCCTGGCATCCGGATCCCGCTACCGGCGGCAACTGCTGCTGCGCATCGCCACCCAGGTTGACGCGATCGCCGCCGACATCGATGAAGCTGCACGAGCCGAAGAATCCCCCGGATCTACCGCCGCTCGGTTGGCCCGAGCCAAGGCTGAAGCCGTCGCTCGCCGCTATCCCGGCCGGCTGGTGGTCGGCTCCGATCAGGTCGCCGAACTGAACGGTCACGCTCTCGGCAAGCCGGGCAGCCACCTTGCTGCCATCGACCAGTTGCGAGCGTGCGGCGGTCAGGAGGTCATCTTCCACACCAGCGTGTGTGTGCTCGACGGCCATGGTGGCGGCGGCGACCACCTGGATCGGACGATGGTCCGTTTTCGGACCCTGGGCGACGACGAGATTGAGCGCTACCTCGCGGTCGAGCAACCCTACGACTGCGCCGGCTCGTTCAAGATCGAGCGACTCGGTGTCTGCCTGTTCGAGGCGGTGCACAGCGAGGATCCAACCGCGCTGATCGGTTTGCCACTGATCGCGACCTGCCGTCTTCTGCGCGCCGCCGGATTCGATCCATTGGCGCCGTAGCCAGCAAACGTTCGGCACTGTCCCCGCTACGGGCGAGCGCCTGACAAGAAACTCTGCCGACCCGGTTCCGGCTGTACGGTCGCGCGCGAACTGTATCCGGACGCTCGTTCGCGTGCCGACAATCAATCCAGCCGCACCGACTGCTCGGCCAGCAGCCACCAGCGATCGGCACCACGACGCACGCGTACCGACAGCTGATAGCGACCCGGCTCCCGGTCGGACAGATCCAATACGCTGCGAAAGCCAATGCGCTGACCGCCCGGATCACCGACCTCGCCCCAGCGCCGCTCGACCCAGTCGATCTCGATCGTGCGCGCCGGCCGCGCGACCGGTTCGCCGTCCCAGAGAATCTCGATCGCGTCGATGCCAAGCCCGGTCTGAATCACCCAGCCGAACACCACCATGGGCTCGCCGCGGCGCAGCCGACGCGGCGCATCCAGCCAGCCCAGGGGCGGCACGGCTTCCGGCGATATGCACGATGGCCGCGGTTCGTAGCTGTCAAAGCGCCAGCGCACGAAGCGCTTGCGGCCGTCGAACAGCAGCAGTTGATCGACCAGCTCCAGACCGCTGAAGCGCGCACACAAGCCCTGATACCAGGCCCAGCGATCGCTGAACCGACGTGCGCTCTCTTCGGCGACGATCCAGCCGGAACGATTCGGATCGGCGGCAAGCGCAGTCTCGTCCAGTCCCCAGATGCGCAACTGCGCTGCCCGGCCGTGACGCCGGTTGAGAGCATCGTCGAGCACCCGCAACGAGGGCGTCAGCGACTCGGGCAGATAAAAGCGCAGCGCCGCCGCCAGCATGAAATTGTCCGCGACCAGACGCGTCGGCCGCTCCTGGCTTTGTTGCAACCAGTCCGCTGCTTCGCGCCAGCCGCTGAAATTGGCCGGAAACAGCTTGCTGCCATACCAGCCGCCGGCTCGATTCGGCGCCGCTGCCAACGCCAGATAGGCGAATGCAGCGAATGCAAAGGCCATGGCAAGGCCGAGACTGGACCATCGCAGGGTTCTGCTCAGCAGCGGCAGCCGTTGAGCCAGCGCCGGCAACAAAAGGACCAAGGCCGGCAGCGACCAATGCCAGCGAAAGCGCTCCTGATCGGCAAAGAAGCCGAGCACGAAGAACAGCAGCCAGAGGCCGACCGCGATCGCCACCGGCCAGCGCTGGGCGACCGGAGCGTTCTGACCGCGCAGTACCGACCAGGCGGTCCAGACCAGCAGGCCGAGCAGCAGCGGGCTGGCAACGATCGCCAACTCCAGCAATTGCAGCCAGCCGCTGCCGTGCCACGCCCAGGGATGGCGATCGAGCAACTGAAAACGCAGGCCGGACAGATCGTGCTCAAGATTGAACCACAGCATCGGCAGCAGGCCGAGCAAGGCAACCGCGGCTGCCAGCCACGGGCCGCGTGTCCGCACCGCTGCCCTGCCCTCGGGCAACGCCAACATCATCGCCGCAAGCACCAGCGGCAACGCCGCGAATCGATAGTGGCAGAGCAGGCCCAATGCCAGGGCCAGGCCCAGCCCCAGCCAATGCCGTATTGCACCGTGACGCAGAGCCAGCACCAGCAGATCCACCACGGCGACAGAAATCAACAGCATCGGCACGTCCGGCAAGGCCATGATCCCGAGCACGGACGCAAGCGGCAGGATCAGTGCCAGGCAACCGGCGCGCCATGCAGTGGCATCGTCATACCAGCGCCGGCTTACCACGACCACTTGCCAGGGCAAGGCCAGCCCGAGCAGCAGGAACGGCAGACGGACGCCGATTTCACCTGCCGCAAGCGTGCTGCCCAATGCCGCCAACCACGCCGTCAGTGGCGGCAGATCGCTATAGGACCAGGCCAGATACTGGCCTTCCCACCAGTAGAATGCTTCGTCGCCGAACAGCGGCAAGGCCACGGCCAAGACCAGCTTGACGATCGCCAGCAACGTCCAGGCAGCAACAAACTGCGTCTTGTTCATACCGCTCCAGTCCTTGAGCTTGTTGATGACCCGCGGGCACGATCGTGCCAGCCTGCACGACCGATGCCGGCGAGCATATCGGCACAATGTGAGTCGATGTCGGCGTTTGTGCAACACCAGCGAAAGCGCCCCTGCCCCCGATCGTGCCTTCGATCCGCATAGTTGCCGGCCGTCCGACGACAGGCTGCTACAATGCCGCCCCTCCCGGGTTCAGCGTCGAAGCCGTCATCTCGGCCGGACCTGGCGGTCGCTCCGCTCCCGCCGGTGCGGAATGACCACCATATTTTTCTGTCGATACCGGAGTCATCCATGTTGTTCGAAAAAATCGCCACCTCGGGCCACGAGGAAGTTGTGTTCTGCCACAATCAGGACGCCGGACTGAAGGCGATCATCGCGATCCACAACACCGTACTCGGTCCGGCCCTGGGCGGATTGCGCATGTGGCCGTACAAGACCGAGCAGGATGCGCTCGACGACGTTCTGCGTCTGTCCAAGGGCATGACCTACAAGGCCGCGGTTGCCGGCTTGAATCTCGGTGGCGGCAAGAGCGTGATCATCGGTGACCCGAACAAGGACAAGAGCGAGGCACTGTTCCGCGCCCTTGGTCGGTTCATCAACTCCCTGGGCGGGCGCTACATCACCGCCGAGGACGTCGGCATCGACGTCAATGACATGGAGTATGTGCTGAAGGAGACCGAATTCGTCACCGGCGTGCACCAGGTACACGGCGGTTCCGGCGATCCTTCGCCGTTCACCGCCTACGGCACCCTGCAGGGACTGCTGGCTTCGCTGAGCCATGTCTACGGCAATGAGGACGTCGGCAAGTACAGTTACGCCGTTCAAGGCGTCGGCCATGTCGGCATGGAGTACGTCAAGCTGCTCCGGGAGCAGGGTGCCAAGGTCTTCGTCACCGACATCAACCAGGACGCCGTGCAGCGTGCCGTCGACGAACTCGGCTGCGAAGCGGTCGCCCTCGACGACATCTACGACGTCGACTGCGACATCTATTCGCCATGCGCGCTCGGTGGCACGGTCAACCTGGACACCATTCCGCGCCTGAAATGCAAGATCGTCTGCGGCGCCGCGAACAATCAGCTGGCCACCGATGAATGCGGAGTGGAGCTGGAAAAGCGCGGCATCCTGTACGCGCCGGACTACGCGGTCAACGCCGGCGGTCTGATGAACGTCTCGATCGAGTTCGACGGTTACAACCGGGAACGGGCAATGCGGATGATGCGGACGATCTACTACAACCTGGGCAAGATCTTCGAGATCTCCAAGCGTGACGGCGTACCGACCTTCACTGCTGCCGATCGCATGGCCGAAGAACGAATCACCGCGATCGGCAAGATCAAGTTGCCGCACATGGGCAACCACGCGCCACGCTTCCTCGGCCGCCAGCGCGGCGGACACTGAGATCGCGCAAGCCATGCGTACTCCATCGCTCGGAGAAGAACTGGATCTGCTGCGCGAAAGCGTCAACGCCTTCGCGCAAGCCGAAATCGCTCCGCGAGCGGCTGGCATCGATCACGACAACGAATTCCCGCAGGATCTGTGGTTGAAACTCGGCGACCTGGGGCTGCTCGGAATCACCGTCCCGGAAGCCTATGGCGGTACCGGCCTGGGCTATCTGGCGCATCTGGTCGCGATGGAAGAGATCTCTCGTGCTTCGGGCAGTGTCGGTTTGAGTTTTGGCGCGCACTCCAACCTGTGCGTGTCGAACCTGTATGCCAACGGCAGCGAGGAGCAACGACACAAGTATCTGCCGAAATTGTGCAGCGGCGAACACAAGGGTGCGCTGGCGATGAGCGAGCCCGGTGCCGGCTCCGATGTGGTCGGTTCGATGAGCTGCCGGGCCGAACGCAAAGGTGAGGTCTGGATCGCCAACGGCAACAAGATGTGGATCACCAACGGCCCTGAAGCCGACGTGCTGGTGGTCTACATGCGCACCGCCGGCAAGAATGCCGGCAGCCGCTGTATCACCGCGTTCATCGTCGAACGCGGCATGAAGGGCTTTTCCACCGCCCAGAAACTGGACAAGCTGGGCATGCGCGGCTCGAACACCTGCGAATTGGGGTTCGAGGACTGTGAGATACCGCACGAGAAC